>NZ_JBRRDY010000098.1:0-202 GCF_056759935.1 Stenotrophomonas sp. STEN035 | reverse complement strand
TGAGTTGCACAAGCAGGGCAGCATTGGCCCGGAGTCGGTAACTGGCCACAGCCGCCTAACAGTTCATTCAAGCCGACGCCGCTTCGCGGCGCGGCTTAATTCCAGAGTTAGGCCTCATGGCAGATCACGCCACGACTGATAGCACTGGCCAATCAGTACATGTAGGTGCGGTTATCCGCATTACCCATCTGCAGGAGTCCAC
>NZ_JBRRDY010000097.1:0-218 GCF_056759935.1 Stenotrophomonas sp. STEN035 | reverse complement strand
CTCCCTGGGGCTAGAACCTCAGCAAATTCTGATGGTGCAAAATGGGGCCTAACAGTTCATTCAAGCCGAACCCGCTTCGCGGGTCGGCTTAATTCCAGAGTTAGGCGTCATGGCAGATCACGCCACGACTGATAGCACTGGCCAATCAGTACATGTAGGTGCGGTTATCCGCATTACCCATCTGCAGGAGTCCACCACCAGATACCTGTCGCAACCTG
>NZ_JBRRDY010000096.1:0-220 GCF_056759935.1 Stenotrophomonas sp. STEN035 | reverse complement strand
TAGGGGGCGTCTTTCATGGCCGCCTGCACCTGCGCAACCGGCGGGTCATCGGGGGCGATCAGGATCGGCAGGAGATAGACGCCCAGGCCGAAGCCCAGGCCGAGGGTGAGCGACGTCCCCCCGGTTTTGAGTAGCACGGCGAATTGGAGTCCAATCCCACCTGACCAGGAGATTGGACGTGAAGAAACGCTTTTCCGAAGAACAGATCATCGGTTTCCTG
>NZ_JBRRDY010000095.1:0-223 GCF_056759935.1 Stenotrophomonas sp. STEN035 | reverse complement strand
CCCCCCCCCCCCCCCCCCCCCCCCCCCCCCCCCCCCCCCCCCCCCCCCCCCCCCCCCCCCCCCCCCCCCCCCCCCCCCCCCCCCCCCCCCCCCCCCCCCCCCCCCCCCCCCACCCCCCCCCCCCCCCCCCCCCCCCCCCCCCCCCCCCCCCCCCCCCCCCCCCCCCCCCCCCCCCCCCCCCCCCCCCCCCCCCCCCCCCCCCCCCCCCCCCCCCCCCCCCCCC
>NZ_JBRRDY010000094.1:0-231 GCF_056759935.1 Stenotrophomonas sp. STEN035 | reverse complement strand
GGTCGGCGGCTTCTCGCTGCATGCCGGCGTGGCCGCGGAAGCACACGAAAGCCACAAGCTCGAAAAGCTGTGCCGCTACATCACGCGCCCGGCGATCAGCGAGCAGCGGCTGTCGATCTCACCGCAGGGTAGGGTGCGGTATCAGCTCAAGACGCCGTGGCGCAATGGCACCACGCATGTCGAATGGGATGCGGTGGACTTCATCGCCAAGCTGGCGGCACTGGTCCCGCC
>NZ_JBRRDY010000093.1:0-267 GCF_056759935.1 Stenotrophomonas sp. STEN035 | reverse complement strand
TGTGGGAGCGGCGTAAGCCGCGAAGCCGGCAACGCTCGAAAGGCCGCAAAGGCCGACCCCTCCCCAACCCTCCCCTTTGCTGCGCAAAAGGGAGGGGGCAGCAGCGGTAGTGCCGAGCCATGCTCGGCAGAGGCCTTCCAAGCCATCCATCAACTCTGTGGGAGCGGCGTAAGCCGCGAAGCCGGCAACGCTCGAAAGGCCGCAAAGGCCGACCCCTCCCCAACCCTCCCCTTTGCTGCGCAAAAGGGAGGGGGCAGCAGCGGTAGT
>NZ_JBRRDY010000092.1:0-286 GCF_056759935.1 Stenotrophomonas sp. STEN035 | reverse complement strand
ACAGCTTAGGCTGCACTACCATCGGCGCGGCTACGTTTCACTTCCGAGTTCGGGATGGGATCGGGTGGTTCCATAGCGCTAATTTCATCAGGGAGACAGTTGGAGCGTCGCCATCCAAAAAACGGATTTAGGCGCCTGCCTCTCATGGATCTTGTGACGTAGCGTGCACTTGGAGTCTATCGACATGTCATGTCGGCCAAGGCAACTTGAGGTTATATGGTCAAGCCACACGGATCATTAGTATCAGTTAGCTCAATGCATTGCTGCACTTACACACCTGACCTAT
>NZ_JBRRDY010000091.1:0-300 GCF_056759935.1 Stenotrophomonas sp. STEN035 | reverse complement strand
ATAGGTCAGGTGTGTAAGTGCAGCAATGCATTGAGCTAACTGATACTAATGATCCGTGTGGCTTGACCATATAACCTCAAGTTGCCTTGGCCGACATGACATGTCGATAGATACCAAGTGCACGCTACGTCACAAGATCCATGAGAGGCAGGCGCCTAAATCCGTTTTTTGGATGGCGACGCTCCAACCGTCTCCCTGATGAAATTAGCGCTATGGAACCACCCGATCCCATCCCGAACTCGGAAGTGAAACGTAGCCGCGCCGATGGTAGTGCAGCCTAAGCTGTGCGAGAGTAGGTCA
>NZ_JBRRDY010000090.1:0-326 GCF_056759935.1 Stenotrophomonas sp. STEN035 | reverse complement strand
ACAGCTTAGGCTGCACTACCATCGGCGCGGCTACGTTTCACTTCCGAGTTCGGGATGGGATCGGGTGGTTCCATAGCGCTAATTTCATCAGGGAGACAGTTGGAGCGTCGCTCGTGGTTTCTTTCTGGAGGTGTGCATGGATCTGCATGCCATCCAAGAAAGAGCCTACGGCGCCTGTCTCGCGTTTGGTCTTGTGACGTAGCGTGCACTTGGACTCTATCGACATGTCATGTCGGCCAAGGCAACTTGAGGTTATATGGTCAAGCCACACGGATCATTAGTATCAGTTAGCTCAATGCATTGCTGCACTTACACACCTGACCTAT
>NZ_JBRRDY010000089.1:0-343 GCF_056759935.1 Stenotrophomonas sp. STEN035 | reverse complement strand
ACCGCAGGGTAGGGTGCGGTATCAGCTCAAGACGCCGTGGCGCAATGGCACCACGCATGTCGAATGGGATGCGGTGGACTTCATCGCCAAGCTGGCGGCACTGGTCCCGCCGCCACGCGCGCATCTCACCCGCTTCCACGGCGTATTCGCCCCGAACGCGAATCTGCGCGCGCAGGTGACGCCATCGGGGCGCGGCAAGCGGCCTGCGGGCGATGCGGCGCCGGTTGACGCAAGCGCCCACGACGAGCCGCGCAGCCCCGAGCAGAAGCGCCGTGCGATGAGCTGGGCGCAACGGCTCAAGCGGGTCTTTTCCATCGACATCACCACCTGCGCCCACTGCGGC
>NZ_JBRRDY010000088.1:0-359 GCF_056759935.1 Stenotrophomonas sp. STEN035 | reverse complement strand
ACTTCGAATCAGGCCTCAGCGCCCTCTTCGTAGGCTGCGACGTTTCCGTCGTAGCGAGCCGCCCATTATATGGTGGCTTTTCTGCTTCGTCAACACCTTTTTGAGAGGCGGTTGACTCAGCGGCTTCAAGGTTGAGCCCGAAGGCTTTTCGTCGAAGCGAGCCGCCTATTATGGCAGGCTTTTTGTTTCCGTCAACACCTTATTTGATGAACTTGAGGTTCTTCGTGAAGTTGTTGAACTAAAGCCAAGCTCAAAAACACCTGGCTTACATAAAAAGACAAACCCCGCTGCGTGAGCAGCGGGGTTCTAGGTAAAAACCCTGACGATGACCTACTCTCGCACAGCTTAGGCTGCACTAC
>NZ_JBRRDY010000087.1:0-380 GCF_056759935.1 Stenotrophomonas sp. STEN035 | reverse complement strand
TGGGTTCCTCGATGCTGGCGACGATCCGCACCGCGCCGCCGCAGTGGGCGCAGGTGGTGACGTCGATGGAAAAGACCCGCTTGAGCCGTTGCGCCCAGCTCATCGCACGGCGCTTCTGCTCGGGGCTGCGCGGCTCGTCGTGGGCGCTTGCGTCAACCGGCACCGCATCGCCCGCAGGCCGCCTGCCGCGCCCCGAGGGCGTCAGCTGCGCACGCAGGTTTGCATTCGGGGCGAATACGCCGTGGAAGCGGGTGAGATGCGCGCGAGGTGGCGGGACCAGTGCCGCCAGCTTGGCGATGAAGTCCACCGCATCCCATTCGACATGCGTGGTGCCATTGCGCCACGGCGTCTTGAGCTGATACCGCACCCTACCCTGCGGT
>NZ_JBRRDY010000086.1:0-387 GCF_056759935.1 Stenotrophomonas sp. STEN035 | reverse complement strand
TAGGGGGCGTCTTTCATGGCCGCCTGCACCTGCGCAACCGGCGGGTCATCGGGGGCGATCAGGATCGGCAGGAGATAGACGCCCAGGCCGAAGCCCAGGCCGAGGGTGAGCAGGTGGGTGGCGAGCAGGATGAGGATGCGGCGCATGGGGCCTCCTTGTGGTTGCGATCGATCGCGCGGCGAAGTGCCGGGCCTGACCACCCTGGGAGGTCAGGGCCGGGGTATAGGAAGTTCAACCGCCCTTTTTGGCGAGTCTGGCAGGTAGGAAGCGGCCGCGCAAGCGCCGCTTTGGGCACAGATCGGGCACAGATCGGGGGTTCATGCGTGGGTTTTCGACATCGCGGGGCCGCGCAGCGGCTCAGTGCGTAGCCATTTCTCACCGAATCCC
>NZ_JBRRDY010000085.1:0-444 GCF_056759935.1 Stenotrophomonas sp. STEN035 | reverse complement strand
CAAGCGCCGCTTTGGGCACAGATCGGGCACAGATCGGGGGTTCATGCGTGGGTTTTCGACATCGCGGGGCCGCGCAGCGGCTCAGTGCGTAGCCATTTCTCACCGAATCCCGGCACAGGGCCGAGCGCAGCCCTGCGGGGTCGTGGCCGCATCGGATCGGACTCTGGCTTGGCTGCCGGCTGTGTGGCCGGCACCTCGTCACGCGGCCGGCGGCGGCGCGCGCGCTGCGGGCCGGTAGTGCGCTTGCTCCAGCGCGCCGTGCTTCTCGAAGTGGGCGAGGATGGCGCGGATGGCGGTGGGTTCCTCGATGCTGGCGACGATCCGTACCGCGCCGCCGCAGTGGGCGCAGGTGGTGATGTCGATGGAAAAGACCCGCTTGAGCCGTTGCGCCCAGCTCATCGCACGGCGCTTCTGCTCGGGGCTGCGCGGCTCGTCGTGGGCGCT
>NZ_JBRRDY010000084.1:0-461 GCF_056759935.1 Stenotrophomonas sp. STEN035 | reverse complement strand
CAAGAAGCCGATGATCTGCTCTTCGCTGAAACGCTTTTTCACGTCCAATCTCCTTCTCGTTGGGGATTGGACTCCAAAGCAGCTTGCTACTCAATTGAGGGGGGGCGTCGCTCCTGAAGCGACTCCAGCAGACCAGCTTCCAGCGGAAGCTCGAGCATCACACCGCGTTCTGGGTCCAGCAACATTAGAGGCATAGTCACCGCCTGTTTTAGATAGGCGTCCCATAAGGGACTGGCGCTAAAGGTAGCATGCTGAGGGCGGAGCAAAGCTGAGCCAGCACGCGCTGAAGGACTTGCTGCCGCTAAAAGCTCCCTCAGGCTCAGCGGCCTGGCGATCGCTTCAGCTACCTAGGGATTCGGTGAGAAATGGCTACGCACTGAGCCGCTGCGCGGCCCCGCGATGTCGAAAACCCACGCATGAACCCCCGATCTGTGCCCGATCTGTGCCCAAAGCGGCGCTTG
>NZ_JBRRDY010000083.1:0-619 GCF_056759935.1 Stenotrophomonas sp. STEN035 | reverse complement strand
GAAGCTTTCGTTTAACGGTCGGTCGCGTTGCGCCGTTCCCGATACCACGCTCCGAACTGTCCGTTGTGCATGAATCGACGCAACTCGAATTGTCCCGACTCGTGAATGACGTGACGCCAGCGGGAGCAGCCGTACTTTCGTGGCGTTTGCTGAGGATGGTGCTCGGCAATCCATCGTGCCGCAGCATCAAGATTAACCCAGTCGTCGATGGAAAGTGCATGGAACGCTTCCCTCAACGCTCCGACAATACCCGCCAGTTGCCAATGAATCTTACCGTCGGGTGCAATTCCATTGACGACCATTTCGTGAAACTGTGTTGATTGCACCAACTCGGCAGCGGCTTTCCTTGCCTCATCCATGTAGCCAGAAAACGTAACCAGTTGTTCGAAGTGCCGGTCGATCTCTGCGTATGAGCGGCTAAGCGCGCCCTGGGCTTGAAGGCAACCATCGATGGTCCACAGATCATGTAAGTCGATGAAATGGTGCACCAGTGTATTTCGTAGTGTCACCAGCTCGCGCAGTTCCGTCTTGAGGGCCTCGTGACGTTCGGTTGGCAGTTTGAGCTGCATCCGGAAGCTGAAATGGATTGAGCCGTCAGGTTGCTTGTGTGTGTCGTCGG
>NZ_JBRRDY010000082.1:0-775 GCF_056759935.1 Stenotrophomonas sp. STEN035 | reverse complement strand
CCCTCCTGATCCCGCACGAGCCCTTTTCTTCTTGGGCCGCGCCTGGGTGGGCTGGGTTATTTATTTTTACGCCCGCCGCGCCTTTGGGCCCGCCACTACATGTGCGGCTTTGCTTGTAGAGCCCCCTGCCGAGCATGGCTCGGCACTACCTACATCAACGTAGGCGTATCGCCAGACCTACCGCCTGCACCAGGCCATAGCTGATCAAGGCTGCCGCCAACGCCAAGGTCAACGGACTGGCATTGCCCATGCCCGTGCCCATGCCCTGGCTGAAAGCACCGCCATACCAGCGCCAGGCCAGGCGTCCGATCAGCAACAACGCCAAGCCACCGCCGATCCACGGATTTGGCGTATAGCCGGCCCGCCCATCGCGCTCGCTGATCAACGTGTGTTTGAGTGCGAACAGGCCCAGTCCAACCCCGGCGACTGCGCCGGCAACAATCCCCAACGCGACATGCGGGATGTAAATCGCCGCGACCACCAGCGCAGCACTCACCAGCGACAGGATGCCGATGCGGATGCCATTGCGAACCGGCCGCCACGGCTGCCAGCCGAAATGGCGACGGATGCGCCGGTAATACAACCAGCCGAAGCCAGCCGTCATCAACCAAGGCATATAGACAGGCAATGCAGCAGGCATGAAGCGTCCCCGTGTTGTAGGCGCGGCGTAAGCCGCGAAGCTGACAATACATCCGACATCTGTAGTGGGGGGGGGCCGCCCGGCGCGGCGCCCCCCCGGGAAACGCCCCGGCCCCCGCCGGGGGGGGGCGGCCGC
>NZ_JBRRDY010000081.1:0-1048 GCF_056759935.1 Stenotrophomonas sp. STEN035 | reverse complement strand
CATCCATGCCGTCGTCGCTACCCGCGCTGTCGGACAGGAACACGGATTCGTCTTCGCCTTCGAGCCAGCCGCGGCGCGACAGGTGCCGGCACACGCGATGCGCGATGGTGTGCCGCGACCGGCACGGCAGGAAGGGCGTGCGTACGCTAGAATACGCGCTGGCGGAGTCGGCCAGACAGTCGCGTCATCCCTTCGGGGTGCCGAGGAAAGTCCGGGCTCCATAGGGCAAGGTGCCAGGTAACGCCTGGGCGGCGCAAGCCGACGGAAAGTGCAACAGAAAGATACCGCCTACGTCTTCTTCGGAAGGCCGGTAAGGGTGAAATGGTGCGGTAAGAGCGCACCGCGAGTCTGGCAACAGACCGGCACGGCAAACCCCACCTGGAGCAAGACCAAATAGGGATCCTTTGGCGCGGCCCGCGTTGGATCCGGGTAGGTTGCTTGAGCGTTGCGGTGACGTAACGCCTAGAGGAATGACTGTCCACGACAGAACCCGGCTTATCGGCCGGCTCCGCCTCTTTCTTACGGTAGGCCGAGCATGGCTCGGCTCTACAGTAGAGCCGAGCCATGCTCGGCTGCTCTTCGCCCAGATGCTTGGGATGTTGTTCAACCCGGCGTGCGGTACTGCCCGGCGGAAATGAACTGCTCGAACCGTTCGCACCACACCACTACGGTGGTGTAATCGTCCACGTTGACGCTTTCAGGCACGTCCACCAGGAAACGGTTGAAGGTCTTCACCTCGCCGATGCGCTGGGCCTGTGCCTTGATCTTCAGGAAATCGGCCTTGTTGTCGACGAAGTCACGGACCAGGTACACCTTGTAATCCGGACCCGGACCCATCTTGCCGTCGAACGCGACCTGGCGCGGGCTGACGCTGACGTTGCCTTCCGCCCAATGCACCGCATCACTGCCCTTGAGGTCGCGGCGAAAGGTGGTGCGGTAGGGGGCGTCTTTCATGGCCGCCTGCACCTGCGCAACCGGCGGGTCATCGGGGGCGATCAGGATCGGCAGGAGATAGACGCCCAGGCCGAAGCCCAGGCCGAGGGTGAGC
>NZ_JBRRDY010000080.1:0-1203 GCF_056759935.1 Stenotrophomonas sp. STEN035 | reverse complement strand
CGACGTCCCCCCGGTTTTGAGTAGCACGGCGAATTGGAGTCCAATCCCACCTGACCAGGAGATTGGACGTGAAGAAACGCTTTTCCGAAGAACAGATCATCGGTTTCCTGCGTGAAGCCGACGCCGGCATGGCGGTCAAGGACTTATGCCGCCGACATGGCTTCAGCGAAGCCTCGTACTACCTGTGGCGCAGCAAGTTCGGCGGCATGAGCGTGTCCGATGCCAAGCGGCTCAAGGAGCTGGAGGCGGAGAACACCCGGCTGAAGAAGCTGCTTGCCGAGCAGATGTTCGAGAACGACGTCATCAAGGACGTGCTGCGAAAAAAGCCGTGACCGCACCGGTGCGTAGGGCACTAGTGCGGGAGATGATCGATCGCGGTCTCAGCGAGCGGCGGGCCTTGGGGGTGGCTCGGATGAGCGCCAGTGCGTTCCGCTACCAAGCCCGGCCCGACCGGAACGTCGAGCTGCGCGAACAGATCCATGCGCTGGCCATCCGGCACAAAAGATACGGCGTCGGGATGATCCACCTCAAACTTCGGCAGGCAGGCTGGCCGGTTAACTACAAGCGCGTTGAACGGCTGTACCAGGAAGCCAAGCTGCAGGTGCGGCGCCGCAAGCGCAAGAAGGTGCCGGTTGGTGATCGGCAGCCGCTGTTCCGGCCGACCTCGGCCAACCAGGTGTGGTCGATGGACTTCGTATTCGACCGCACTGGCGAGGGGCGCGTGCTGAAGTGTCTGACCATCGTCGACGATGCGACCCACGAGGCGGTGGCCGTCGAAGTGGAGCGGGCGATCTCGGGTAATGGGGTGGCTCGCGTTCTGGACCGCCTCGCGCTACGCCGCGGCCTGCCTCTGGTGATCCGCTCGGACAATGGCAAAGAGTTTTGCGGCAAGGCCATGGTGAAGTGGGGACATGAGCGAGGTGTCGTGCTGCGGCTGATCGAGCCGGGCAAGCCGAACCAGAACGCTTACATCGAGAGCTTCAACGGAAGGCTGCGCGACGAATGCTTGAACGAGCACTGGTTCCAAAACGTCCTTCACGCTCGCACCGTAATCGAGACCTGGCGCCGGGAATACAACGAGGAGAGACCGAAGAAAGCACTGGGCGGGCTGACGCCCGCCGCCTACGCCAAACGGATGGCCAAGATCGGCTACCCTAACCCCGGACTCTAAATGGCCCCGCTACTGAAAGCGGGGGGACGTCG
>NZ_JBRRDY010000079.1:0-1207 GCF_056759935.1 Stenotrophomonas sp. STEN035 | reverse complement strand
CCCGACGTCCCCCCGCTTTCAGTAGCGGAGCTGTTTGGAGCCCGGCTTTATCGTAGCGGTTTCACCGCCAGCTGTTGGGCATAGGCGGCAGGCGTTAGCCCGCCGAGCGATTTCTTCGGCCGCTCTTCGTTGTACTCCCGCCGCCAGCGCTCGATCTCGGTGCGCGCGTGCAGCAGTGTCGGGAACCAGTGTTCGTTGAGGCATTCGTCGCGCAGGCGTCCGTTGAACGATTCAACGTAAGCGTTCTGATTCGGCTTGCCCGGCTGGATCAGACGCAGCGACACGCCACGTTCGTGCGCCCAGGCCACCATTGCCTTGCCGCAGAATTCCTTGCCGTTATCGGTCCGGATCACCTTCGGCAGGCCACGGCTGAGTGCCAGGCGGTCCAGCACGCGGCTGACGCCGTGGCCCGAAATCGCACGCTCGACCTCGATTGCCACCGCCTCGTGGCTGGCGTCATCCACAATCACCAGACACTTGATGACACGGCCGTCGGCTGTGCGATCGAAGATAAAGTCCATCGACCACACCTCGTTGGCCGCAACCGGACGAATCAGTGGTTGCCGTTCGCCCAGGGGCACCTTCTTGCGCTTGCGCCGCCGCACCTGCAGTTTCGCCTGCTGATACAGCCGCTCGACGCGCTTGTAGTTCACGACCTGGCCGCCTTGCCGCAGCTTGAGGTAGATCATGCCCACCCCGTAGCGCTTGTGCCGATGCGCCAAGGCCTGGATCTGCGCCCGCAGTTCTACATTGCGGTCCGGACGAGGCGTGTAGCGCAGTGCGCTGGCACTCATGCCGACCACGCGCAGAGCGCGCCGCTCGCTGAGTCCTTTTCTTGCCATGTAGCGCACCTGCTCGCGTCGGGCGGGTGCGCTCACCATTTTTTTCGCAGCACGTCCTTGATCACCTCGTTCTCGAGGACCTGCTCGGCCAACAGCTTCTTCAACCGCGCGTTCTCGGTCTCCAGTTCCTTCAGGCGCTTGGCCTCCGACACATTCATGCCGCCGAACTTGCTGCGCCACAGGTAGTACGACGCCTCGCTGAAGCCGTGCCGACGGCACAGCTCCTTGACCGGCAGCCCGGCCTCGGCCTCACGCAAGAAGCCGATGATCTGCTCTTCGCTGAAACGCTTTTTCACGTCCAATCTCCTTCTCGTTGGGGATTGGACTCCAAAGCAGCTTGCTACTCAATTGAGGGGGGGCGTCGC
>NZ_JBRRDY010000078.1:0-1240 GCF_056759935.1 Stenotrophomonas sp. STEN035 | reverse complement strand
TGGACCGGCCAGCCTTTCGTAGACATCCGGTTGCCATAATTCATGGCAATGACCGAGGTGTTTATGGGCAACAGCAAGCAGTACACGGATGAGTTCCGTGCCGAAGCGGTGAAGCAGGTGATCGAGCGTGGCTTCACGGTCGTGGATGTCGCCTCCCGGATCGGGATTCCCAAGCACACGTTGTATGGCTGGGTGCAGGCGGCCAAGAAGACGGTACCGGCCCCTGGAGCCACGGTTGCGCCGAGCGACTCGGCCGAGATCCGACGGCTCAAGGCTGAGCTGCGGCGGGTGACCGAGGAGCGCGACATCCTAAAAAAAGCCGCCGCGTACTTTGCCAAGGGGTAAGGGCGAAGTACGCGTTCATGCGCGCGCACGCCCGGGAGTTCCGCTTGGTGGCGATGTGCCGGGTGCTTGGCGTGCAGCGCAGCGGCTACTACGCCTGGCTGCGCCATGGCGCCAGCGCTCGTGAGCGCGAAGATCAGCGTCTGCTGGGGCTGATCAAGCACAACTGGCTGGCCAGCGGCACGGTGTATGGCTATCGCAAGATCACCCTGGACCTGCGCGAGGCCGGCGAGCAATGCAGTCGGCACCGCGTCTTGCGGTTGATGAGGGCAGAAGGTCTGCGTGCCCAAGTCGGCTATGGCCGCAAGCCGCGTCATCGCGGCGGCCCGGCGGGCGTGGTGGCCAACGTGCTCAACCGGGACTTCGGGCCACAGGCACCGAACAAGGTCTGGGTCACCGACATCACCTACATCCGGACCTACGAGGGCTGGCTGTTCCTGGCGGCGGTGATGGACCTGTATTCGCGCCAGATCGTGGGTTGGGCAACCGCTTCGACGATGACCAGCGATCTGGTGCTGCAGGCACTGGTGGCGGCGGCGTGGCGGCGCAAGCCCGGTCCTGGCGTGATGGTGCACTCCGACCAGGGCTGTCAGTTCACCAGCAGCGATTGGCAGTCGTTCCTGAAAGCGTACCGGATGGTGCCGAGCATGAGCCGACGCGGGAACTGCCACGACAACGCCGTGGCCGAGAGTTTCTTCAGCGTCTTGAAGAAGGAGCGGATCAAGCGGCGGATCTACCCGACACGCGCCATGGCGGCATCGGACGTGTTTGACTACATCGAGATGTTCTACAACCCGATCCGCCGGCATGGTTCCGCTGGCGGACTGTCACCGGTAGAGTTTGAAAGGCGCTACGCGCAGAGCGGCGACTGAGTGTCTACAGAACTCTGGCCGGTCCA
>NZ_JBRRDY010000077.1:0-1904 GCF_056759935.1 Stenotrophomonas sp. STEN035 | reverse complement strand
CCCCATTCCCTAGATTGGCTCGCCACAACTGGGCTTGGCTTTGTAGGAGCGGCGTAAGCCGCGAAGCTGGCAATGCTAGAAAGGCCGCAAAAGCTTACCCCTCCCCAACCCTCCCCTGCGCTACGCGCAAGGGAGGGGGCAGGACCTCAGCCTTTCGGCAACTGCGCCAGCTCCTCGCGCACCAGCTTCACCACCAGCTTGTCCAGGGTGTCGACCGAATAGTTCTCTACTTCATGCACGGTCTCGCTGCCCGGGCCGCTGGAGGGATCGCTGGCGTCCTTATAGGTCAGGAAGATGAAACGCCCGCCGGTGTACTGCGCAATCTGCCGCTGCGCGATCTCGCCGGTGGTGTCCTGGCCGGATGCCGCCACACTCAACACCTTGATACCCTTGCCCAGCGCCGCCAGCATGGTCTGCTCGTAACGCGGCTGCGGGTAATCCATGTGCGGCGGTGCATCAGCCAGTGACACCAGCAGGCGCGTAGTCGAGGCACCGCGCCAG
The DNA here is from genome assembly GCF_056759935.1 of Stenotrophomonas sp. STEN035. NCBI lineage: Bacteria > Pseudomonadati > Pseudomonadota > Gammaproteobacteria > Lysobacterales > Lysobacteraceae > Stenotrophomonas > Stenotrophomonas sp. STEN035. The sequence goes on along the minus strand of NZ_JBRRDY010000077.1, from coordinate 1,403 downwards.
TTCATCGCCTGAACCGCATGGTCGAAGGCTTCGTTCATTGCTTCCGGGTAATCACCGCCACCATTTGCGCGCACGCCATCGAGCACTTTCTGGAAGCCGGCAACGTTGTTGCTCAGGTCCCAGCCACGCACGAAGTACTCGTCGCCGCGGTCACGGTAGGTCACCAGCCCCAGGCAGATGTCCGGGTTGGACGGCAGTTGCGCGATGTCACGGACGATGCCCTGCAGCGAATCGCGCAGCTTGTCGATTTCATCGGCCATTGAACCGGTGGCGTCGACCATGAACACTAGGTCGAGCTTGGCCCGTGCCGGCAGCGGTGCATCAGCCACCACCACCTGCACGGCATTCTTCTGCCCGCGCTGCAAGGCCGAGGTCACGGTCTTGCCGGCGCGCCGCACCTGCACCTGGTAGCTGGCCGAATCACGGTCATCGAAAGCATTGGGATGTACCCACACCTGTCCGCCAGCATCGGTACGTGCCCACATCCGCGCGCCGTTGCGGGCGGTAACCGCCACTTCCGCATCCGGCACCGGTCGGCCCTGCGCATCGACCACCTGCAGGCGCTGGCGCACGCTGACATCGCGGCCAAGATTATTGGCTTCTTCATGCCGCTGCAGGAACTGCTGGAACGCGGTGAAGTCGGCATTGTCATCAACCACACCGGCAGTGACCGGTGCCTGTTGCTGGCGCACGTTGCCAGTCGTGGTGATCGAAGCCATCGGCATTTCCGCTGCCGCATAACTGGCATCGGCAGCGGCCTCGGCACGAACAGCCAACGGCGGTGGGGCCGGCGGTGCTGCTGGTGACGGCGGCGCCATCATCTTGATAGATGCTCTGTAGCTGTCACCCCGACGCAGACGAGTCTCGTCCACAGCGATGTCGTGCTGCTGCTGCCTCGGGCTGGGATCGGCAACCTCGCGCAGCACCGGCGTGTCGCTGCAGACGCTGGCGCTGGGCGCCCGGAAGTTGGGCTGGGTCTGGCGCGTGCGTTGCGTGGTTGGCGCCTTGAGATCGCCGGTCTTGTCGGTCACCGGGAACGGGGTATGGCGGACCGCCGCTGCTACTGGCAGGCCTACCAGCAGCGTCACTGCGGCGGCCAGCGCCATGTTGCGAACCGCCGGCCGGTTTGAACCCTTTGCGCTAGCCATGATCCCTGCTCCCATGGGGGCCGCGTGATGCGGCGTACGGGGATAGGAACGGTCGGGGATGGGGAGTGGGGTTAAAGCAAGGAATGCACCTGTAGTGCCGAGCCATGCTCGGCAGAGGCTTTACCAGCGAAAATCTGCCCTCACCCCAACCCCTCTCCCGTAAACGGGTGAGGGGCTTCGAGCGTAGTGGGCGCCGCCGCGGCGGCCCACCAACTACGTTTGGGGGCTGGGACACAGACCGCACCGCCCGCAGCC
>NZ_JBRRDY010000076.1:0-1946 GCF_056759935.1 Stenotrophomonas sp. STEN035 | reverse complement strand
AAGCACTGGGCGGGCTGACGCCCGCCGCCTACGCCAAACGGATGGCCAAGATCGGCTACCCTAACCCCGGACTCTAAATGGCCCCGCTACTGAAAGCGGGGGGACGTCGGCGGCAGGGTTGCCGCTCAGTGCCACCGGGTTGGACAGCCCGCCATGCGGGAAGAAACCGGCGACCAGCGTTGCCAGCAATGCCGCGAAGGTGACCAGTGCGCCGCCATTGCGCCAGCGACGGGCGGCGTTGCCGGTACCGGGGTAGCCCGCACTGGACCACAGCGTCAGCATCAGCAGCAGGGCCGGCACCACCAGCCGTGGCAGCAGTTCCCAATAGCCCAGCCTGGGGGCATCGAACAGCGCCCAGACCAGGGTGGCGGCAAACAGCAGCAGCGACGCCGCCGCGGTCAGGCGCGAGCGTCGCAGCACCAGCACCGTCAATACCAGGTAGGCCAGACCGGCCAGCAGGTAATACCAGGAGCCGCCCAGGCTCAGCAGGCGGACACCGCCGGCCAGCAGAGCCAAGCCCGACAGCAACAGCAACAGCACCAGTGCAAGGCGGGGGAAGGAACGCAGCAGGCTGCCGCGCAGTGATCCAGATGGGTCGACCATGAAATGTCTCGCTCAATGGGGAATCAAGAAAGTTTGAGATGCCTCCGCCTACGATGGTCTCCGGTAGTTCAGCCATCGCCCGTGAGCCTAGCCATGCGGAAACCGATTGGGCGAATCACCGCCTAGGGTAAACCCAAGTTCCCGCCCGTGGCAGCGAGCAATCTGACTCCGTCATTCACTTGCCAAGTCTGCCTCATGGGTACCCTCATCGAACCATCTCCGAAGATGGAGCTATCACTGCGACTGCGATATGCATGCAGCGGGCTATGACAGCCGGCGCGGCCTCCGCCGAGGTCTCAGCCGCCACTAACGATACCGCCACTGCGCTCATTGATCCCAAAGCAAAAGTGACGGGCGAGCCACTCGCCCAAAGTGCTGCGGCTGTTAGCAAGGCTATTACTACTCTCGCAGTCTCCACTGAGCGCACTGCTTATGTTGATACGACCCTTCTCTATCTATGCCAACTCCACGCGAACGGCGGACTTAACTCTGCACAATTGGACAAGCTGGTGGGCGACTTGATCGAAAAGAGCACGGCTATGCAGCCCGTGCATGCCGAACTGATGCAGGTTGCGGCGCCCGACATCGCTGAGCGTGCTGAGCCGGCGGAGGCAGAACGCGAAGCCAAGCGTTTGCAGGACGAGGAAGATAAAGCGAAAGCACCGGCGACCGGGACCGACGGGGTAACTCAGCCCGCCCAACCTACGCCGCCCGCGCAACCTACTACGCAATCATCTTCTGGCATCTCACAGATGCAGCGCGATCTTGGAGCGACCGCGGCCGACAAACAAGCCCGCGCACAAACGGACGCAGCTGTTGGCTCGGCGCTCGCTCAGGCTTTACGTTTATGGCCGCGCAGAGGTCCGGTTTGGGTCGAAAGTGCTTGGTGTAGCATAGCGTTCAGATTAGTCCCACATCTTTCAGTTCAAGCGATACCGTTACCTAACCGCTTCTGGCACTTTCGCTCGGATTCCCGATGGCTGTCCCCGACCAATCTGACATCTCAGGACCGCAACGCGAAGTACAACGGCTCTTGGGCCGTTGTCTCTTGCGTTTGCAACAGTACGAGCGCCTGCTGAAGGCAATGATCGCATTCCAGAAGCTGTCTGGGACATCTGAGACGCTCCCGCATGCTCTAGACGCCCGAAGGAAAGAGACTAGCGACAAGACGCTAGGCACGTTGATCGGCCGCCTGATGGGCGACTACATCTTGAAAGAAGGTTGCGAACTCTCCGACGACACACACAAGCAACCTGACGGCTCAATCCATTTCAGCTTCCGGATGCAGCTCAAACTGCCAACCGAACGTCACGAGGCCCTCAAGACGGAACTGCGCGAGCTGG
>NZ_JBRRDY010000075.1:0-2441 GCF_056759935.1 Stenotrophomonas sp. STEN035 | reverse complement strand
CCCCACCTGCGGGGGGGGCGGGGGCGCGCCCGCCCGACGGCCCTGCCCCCCCGGGGCGGGGGGGGCCCGCCCCGCCCCCCCCCCGGGCCGGCGGGGCCCCCGGCACTACGGTCCGCTCCGTTTTGCCTACGCAGCGATTTCACGCCCAGCCGGCACAATGCCAACCAGCTGCAGGTCGTATTGCTCATCGCTACAACCCAGTGACGAAGCTGGCGCCGTCATAGCGCCCCTGGAAGGCCCCAATTGGCTTACCTGTCCAACGCTGCACTTCCGCATCCAACGCGCTGTACTCACTGCCACCGCGTTTGTAGGCATAGGCCCTCCCCAACTGCACGATTCGCGCGTTGCCGGCGCCAAACACCTGCCCCGGGTGGTAGCCCCCCACCAGCACCGCATGCAGGTTGGCACCTGGCTCCACAGTCAGCACCCAGTTAACCGGCTCATAGGCGCTGAGCACAAGAATGGTAGGCACACTGGAACGACGCACGCGAACCTGGATGGACCCGGCATGACGTTGAATGCCAACGCCGTGAACCCCGTTTTCGGCCTCGTATACACCCACCGCCTCGATCCGTGCGTTGCGGGCAAGCGCAGCCAGCACGGGGGTGTTGGAACGTTGCTGCGCCGGCGGCACGGGCGGAGAGGTGCCAACGTTTCGCGCGGCCAGCGCTGCGCGTGCGCGCTGCACCAGCGCCAGATGTTCCGGCGACGCCGCCGCTACCTTTTCCGCCTCGCGCAGGCTGCTCTCCATTTCCGCAAACTCCTGCGCACGCGTGGCGAGCGCGGCGCGGCCTTCTGCTTCGAACTGGGTGATGACGCTGCTGACACTCTGCGCTGGCAGCAGCGGCAGTTCCTGCAGTACCTAGATCTTGGTCTGGTCAAGAACGCCATTGCGCTGCAATGACGGAATGAAGATGAACTGCCTCGACAACAGCTTCGTCGCATCAACCTGTGCCAACGTCTGCTTGCTGAGCGAATACAGGTAGTCGCGACGTTCCCCCATGCCATTGCCAAGATAGGCACGCAGAAGCAACTCATCGCTGCGCGGCGTTGCCCACGCCGAACGAACCTGCAGCGGCTGCAACGGCAAGGTCTGCACCTGCCGGTCGGCAAGCACAAACTGCTTTAATTCGCCCTGTGCCAGCGCAACGTAACTGCCATCAATCGCCTCCACCAAGTCGCCGTTTGCTGCGTTGAAATCCAGCGGTTGCTCGGACAGCAACTGCACTTCCCAGCCATTGCTGCCCTTCCGCAAAGCGATCTCAGCCAAACGGCGGGGTGAGAACACAAAATAGTGATTCGGCTTTCCTGGTACCGGCACTACCTTGTCCACCGCTACAGCATCAAGTGGAACAGGCAGATGCTTTCCCTCGACGGCATCCAGCAGCACAACCGCCGAGCTCCGTTGCGCATTCCGCTTGCTGCGCTCGCTGAAGATTGCGCCCACGCCCTCAACCCACTGAAAGCGTCGTGGTTGCACTGCGTAGCGCGCGAGCACCTCACCCGACTCAGTCTCCCTGACCTCGGTGCCACCGTCATCCGTAGCAACCGCGACCAAACGACCATTCGCCGACAGCGCACCGCCGCCCAAGCGCCCGTCGGCTTCCGACAGCACCTTGCTGGTCTGCATGTCGACCAGCCGATACTTGCCATCCGCCTCCAGAATCATCACGCCGGCCTTGGCCGCGAAGGTCGCTTGCCGGACGCTGACATCACTGCTGATGAAACTGGCTGGCGGGCTGGAAACTGCCCGCAATGGCGGCGCCGTCAGCAGGACAGCCATGCGCTGCAGCACCAGCCACTCATCCAAAGCGGCATCGCTATCAACGAAGCAGGTACTGCCAGCCAGATCGTCGCGCACGCTGTCGCTGCTGGCGAACAGCGAGACCTTGTAGTCCTTGCCACACTCGCTTGCACGTTGCTGCAACCGATCCTGATACGCCCGCTCAAAACCGGAAACGTCCTGCCCCAATGCCTTCAATTGCGCTTCGAGCCGCTGTTTGTTGGCAAGCACCGCACTGCCTGGTGGTATCGCGTCGTTGATACGCGCTTCGTTGGACTTTCCAAGATTGCCACAGCCGGCCAGACCGGCAGCCACAGCCAGTATCCCCAACACTTTCAAGACCCGTTCCATGTCGCCCCCGGTTGGATGCTCGGGCCTGCGTCCTCGCTGGCCTGCCGGGCGATGTTAGTACGCCACCCGCCACGGCGGAAGCTGACGGCCCGGTCTTACGTTGTGGCCGGCTACAGGTGGAATGCCCGCGCTTCGCGACTTAACCCGCTCCCACCAAACCAAGACAATTGCCAGAGCCGAGCCATACTCCACCGAGCTCCACCTGTAGTGGCGCGCCCAGCGCGCCACACGCATCAAAAATAATAGGCGGGGCCCGAGCACGGCAACCCACACCCAAACGAAGCCACCGCACGCCCGCGGGGCGCCC
>NZ_JBRRDY010000074.1:0-3208 GCF_056759935.1 Stenotrophomonas sp. STEN035 | reverse complement strand
AACCACGCGCGGGGGGGGGGGCGGGCGCCGCCCCGGGGGGGCCTGTCCCCTCCCCCCCCCCCCCAGTGCCGGCGCGGGCCCCCCCACTACATGAAGCAAAGCAAAGCCAACCCCTCCCCAACCCGTCCGGCCCGAAGGCATAGCCTTCGGTCGTTCATCAGGTCGCGCGGCGGTGCCGCGCAAGCAGACCTTCTTCACCCCCTTGCCTGCGGCAAAGGGAGGGAGCAAGGCGGCATGCAAATGAAAAGGCCGGCATTCGCCGGCCTTTTCATTGCTGGATCACAACCAGGGCAGCAGCCAATGGTCGACCAGCAGGAAGGCGAACAACGCCATCAGATACACGATGGAATAGCCGAACATCTTCATGTTGAACATCTCGTCCGGCGGGTTCTGCATCTTCCATGCGTACCAGAGGAACACGATGTTCAACACCGTTGCCCCGCCCAGGTAGAACATGCCGCTCATGTCGATCGCCACCGGCAGCAGCGTCACCACCGCCAGCACCACCGAGTACGCCAGGATCTGCTTGCGCGTATGCGGCACGCCGTGGGTCACCGGCAGCATCGGGATCTCAGCCTTGGCGTAGTCAACGCGACGGAAGATAGCCAGCGCCCAGAAGTGCGGCGGGGTCCAGATGAAGATGATCAGCACCAGCAGCGAGGCGTAGGCCCAATCCGAGCTGCCCTGCATGCCGGTGATCGCCGCCCAGCCCAGCAGCGGCGGCGTTGCACCTGCCAGGCCGCCGATGACGATGTTCTGCGAGGTCGCCCGCTTCAGGTAGACGGTGTAGATCACCGCATAGCCGATCAGCGAGGCGAAGGTCAGCACTGCGGTGATCACGTTCACCCACAGCACCAGGATGGTCATCGACAGCGCGGTCAGCGCGCCGGCAAACACCAGCACCTGCCGCGGCGAGACCTTGCCGACCACCAGGGGCCGCCAGGAAGTCCGCGCCATCTGCGCGTCGATGCGCGCGTCCAGCAGCTGGTTGATCGCCGCCGCGGCCGAGGCCGACAGCCAGATGCCAAGGAAGCCGAGCAGGCCGGTCACCACCTGTGCGGTGGTCGGCAGGCCCGGAATGGCCAGGCACATGCCGACCAGGGCAGTGAACACAATCAGTGCCACCACCTTCGGCTTGGTCAGGTCCCAGTAATCACGCCATGTTGTACGCATCATTCACTCCGGGGCGCGCAGCCGCGCCAGCAGCGTGACCAATACAAACAACAAGGCAACCGCACCGCCGCTGTGCATCACCGCGACGGCCAGCGGCAACGCCAGCTTGACGTTGAGCACACCCAGGGTGACCTGCAACAACACCAACGCGATCAGCGTGGTCGCCCAACCGCGCATGCCCGGCAAGCGGAACATGCGTACCGACAGCACCAGCAGATACAGCGCCACCAGTACCGCGAACATCCGGTGCGCCATCTGGATGGCGATACGCGAGGCGCCATCCAGCACGCCGCCTTCGTAATCCACGCCAATGCCACGCCACAGGGTGAAGCCTTCCGTGTAGTTCTGCTGCGGCCACCACTGGCTGACACAGCGCGGGAAGTTGTCCAGCGAGGCACTGCCACCGCCGCAGGCCAGTGCCGCGTAGTTGGCGCTGACCCAACCGCCAAGCGCGATCTGCAGCACCACCAGTGCCACCGCACCACGCAGCCACCAGCGCAGGCGCGGCTCTTCGGCCAAAGTGATCGGCAGGTTGGTGGCCTTCCAGGCCATCCACGCCAGCATGCTGAACATCAACATACCGCCAAGCAGATGGCCCATCACCACGATGGGCTTGAGCAGCCAGGTCACCGTCCACATGCCGAGCAAAGCCTGGAACACGACAACCGCCAAGGTGAGCACGGCAGCGCGCGCCAGATCGATGTTGGACCAGCGCAGCGCCGCCAACAGCAGGATCGCTTCACCGCCAATGGCGAGCACGCTGGAGGCCACGTGTTCGCCGCGCATATATAAAGGTATCGCCAGCGCTACCAGCGCCGAGGCGGTGACGATCTGGGCGATGCCGCGCTTGCGTCGGCGTGCTGCCAGCAGCGCCAGCGTCAACACTTCAACGCCGAGCAGGCCGGCCAGGAAACGGTGCACCTGCTCGCGCCAGGCCTTATGGGTTTCCAGCGGACGGATCTCGCTGGCCACGTGCTGGGCGGCTTCCATCTGCGTTTGCGGCCAGGTCACGCGGCCATAGCAGGTCGGCCAATCCGGGCAGCTCAGGCCGGCATCGGACAGGCGTACGAACGAGCCGAACATGATCGTGCTCGCCGTCATGATCAGTGCGAACCACGCCAGTCGGTGGAAATTGCGATACAGCGCCGGACGCGCGGAGGCATTCATCGAACGGAACTCACATCAGTTTCAACAGCTTGGATAGATCAGCCCGCAGTCCACCCGGTTCAAAACCCGGCGCATAGCGGAATACCACAAAGCCATTGGGATCAATCACATACACCGGGGTGCCGGCCGGGTCATCAACCCCCGGCAGCTTGCCCCGGAACGCAGGCTGGGGCTGCAGCACCTTCAGTGCCGGCGTCGCAGCCACCTGTTCAGGCGGCGTACCCAGCCACAATATCTCGACATTATCCGCGTTATGCCCGAACAACTGCCACACCTTGTCCAACTGCTGCGACAAAGTGACGCAGGCCGGCGCACAGTCGGCAGCCGGTGCCAGCAGGATGCGCCAATGTCGCTCGCCGGGGTTCCAATCGTAGGCCTGGCCGCTGGCCAGATGCAGTTGCTCGCTGCGCAGGTCCAATGCCGGCTGCAGCAGTTCACCGTGATGGCGGTTGATCTGCGGCGTCCAACCAGAGAAGCGCAGGATGCCGGCCAGCGCCATCGAGCCGAAGAACATGGCGAAGATCAGCAGCAATACCCGGCGGCCGCGATTGCGGGTGGCGAGCTGGTCGGGGGTGAGTGCGTTCATGGTCAAGGCCGGGAATTGAGAGTCGGGATTGGGGAGTCGGGAGTCGCAGAAGCAGGGGCAAAGGCTTGAAGCCCCCCTCCCCGGCCCTCCCCTTCACCTTCGGTGAAAGGGAGGGGGAAATTCAACGGCAAAAGCAGAAGCGACTGCGTTGCAATCTGCCCCCTCCCTTGCGCGTAGCGCAGGGGAGGGTTGGGGAGGGGTGCTTTGGCTTTGGCTTTGGCTTTGGCTTTGGCTTTGGCGATGGCTATGGCGTAGGAGATGGCGATGCCGATGCAGATGGGT
>NZ_JBRRDY010000073.1:0-3780 GCF_056759935.1 Stenotrophomonas sp. STEN035 | reverse complement strand
AGCCGCTGCGCGGCCCCGCGATGTCGAAAACCCACGCATGAACCCCCGATCTGTGCCCGATCTGTGCCCAAAGCGGCGCTTGCGCGGCCGCTTCCTACCCGCCAGACTCGCAAAAAAGGGCGGTTGAACTTCCTATACCCAACTGGGCGTGGACGCGGTCGGTTTCGTGTTCGCCGAAGGCAGTCCGCGCCGGGTCAGCGCGGCCGAGGCGCGGCAACTGCGCCTGGCGCTGGCGCCGATGGTCGGCGCGGTGGCGCTGTTCCGCGACAACACCGTGGCCGAGGTGCGTGAAGTGGTGCGCATGGTGCGACCGGCGTTGCTGCAGTTCCACGGCGACGAAGAGGATGCGTTCTGCAGCGCCTTCCGCATGCCCTGGCTGAAGGCGGTGCCGATGGGCGGGGGCGAGCGTTGGGATGCGGCCGCGCTGCAAGAGCGCTGGCCGAACGCCGACGGTTTCCTGTTCGACAGCCACGGCAAGGGCGCAGCCGGCGGTACCGGCCACACGTTCGACTGGAGCGCGATCCCCGGCGGACTGCACCGGCCGTTCGTGCTGGCCGGCGGGATCACGCCGGACAACGTGCACGACGCGATCCGCGCCACCTCGCCGTGGGCGGTGGACGTGGCCAGCGGGATCGAAGTCGCGCCGGGAGTCAAGGACGGCGAGAAGATGCGCCGCTTCGTGGCGGAAGTGCGACGTGCCGACGGTACCGGTCCCGATTGAACGGCGTTTTCCTTTACGCGCTGCGTGTGTCCTGTAGTTTTCCCCCGTCCCTACGGATCCACCCATGAGCACTCCGGCCCGCACCCGCAAGGCCACCCCGGCCAGGAAGACCGCTGCGTCCAAGCCGGCGCCGCGCCGCAAGAGCCGTGCGGCGCCGCCGCCCGAACTCCTGTCCATCGACCTGGCCTTGCAGGGCGGCGGCTCGCACGGCGCCTTCACCTGGGGCGTGCTCGACCGCTTGCTGGAAGAGGAGTGGCTGCGGATCGATGGCGTGTCCGGTACTTCCGCAGGCGCGATGAACGCGGCCGTGCTGGTCGATGGCTTCGAACGTGGCAGTCGCCAGGGCGCGCGCGAGGCGCTGGCCCGGTTCTGGCGCGCGGTGTCCGACGCAGCGCGCTTCAGTCCGCTGCAGCGCGGGCCGCTGGACGTGCTGATGGGACGCTGGAGCCTGGAGGGCTCGCCGGCGTTCCTGGCCATGGACCTGGTGTCGCGGCTGTGGTCGCCCTACGACCTCAATCCGTTCGGCGTCAATCCGCTGCGCGACATCCTGGAGCGCTCACTCGATTTCGACGCGCTGTCGAAGTCGGACATCAAGCTGTTCATCACCGCCACCAACGTGCGTACCGGCCGCGGCAAGGTGTTCCGCAACGCCGAACTGAGCCCGGACGTGCTGCTGGCCTCGGCCTGCCTGCCGAACATGTTCCAGGCGGTGGAGGTGGACGGCGAGTACTACTGGGACGGCGGCTACTCCGGCAACCCGACCATGACCCCGCTGGTGCGCGACTGCAATTCGGACGACGTGATCCTGGTCGCGGTCAACCCGGTCGAGCGTCCCGACCGGCCGACCGGCGCGCGCGAGATCCTCAACCGGATCAACGAGATTTCCTTCAACGCCGGCCTGCTCAAGGAACTGCGCATGATCGCGCTGCTGCGCCAGGTGGCCGACGTGGGCAACTGCGAGGGCGCGCGCTGGGCGAGCAAGCGCATCCACCTGGTGCGCAACGACCTGGCCGCCGTGCTGGATTCCTCGTCGAAGATGAGCGCCGAGTGGGCGTTCCTGGAGATGTTGCACAAGGAGGGGCGGCGCGTGGCCGAGTCCTTCCTGGCGCAGGACGGCGCCAACCTGGGCAAGCGCTCATCGATCGACCTGAACGTGCTGCTGGAAGGAGTGTGAGCATGGGACTGCTGGGCATGCTGGTCGGCCTCGGCCTGTTGATGTACCTGTCCTACCGGGGCTGGAGCGTGCTGCTGCTGGCGCCGGCCGCGGCGTTGGTGGTGGCGGCGTTCTCCGGCGAGCCGCTGCTGGCGCACTGGACCTTGACCTTCATGTCGGCCGCCGCCGGATTCATCTCCCAGTTCTTCCCGCTGTTCCTGCTCGGCGCGCTGTTCGGAAAGCTGATGGAGGACAGCGGCTCGGTCGAGGCCATCGCCGCGTTCATGACCGCCAAGCTCGGCACCCGGCGGGCGATGCTGGCGGTGGTGCTGTCCGGCGCGCTGGTGACCTACGGCGGGGTGAGCCTGTTCGTGGCGATCTTCGTGCTGGTGCCGATGGCCGCGGTGCTGTTCCGCGGCGCCGGCATCCCGCGTCGGCTGATGCCGCCGGCGCTGGCGCTGGGCACGATGACCTTCACCATGTCGGCCATGCCCGGCACGCCCTCGATCCAGAACGCGATCCCGATGCCGTTCTTCGGCACCACGCCGTTCGCCGCGCCCGGGCTGGGCCTGATCGCCTCGGCGATCATGCTGGCGTTCGGCCTGTGGTGGCTGGCCCGCGCCGAACGTCGCGCGCGGCTGGCGGGCGAAGGCTTCGGCGAGTTGGCCACGCCCGACGCCGGCATGGTGGCCGAGGACGAGATCGTGCGCGAACGCGCGGCGGTGGCGCAGCCCTTCGATCCGGCCGAGGCGGCGCATGGCGTCCAGGGCAGCGGCCTGCCGTCGGCGCTGGTTGCGTTCGCGCCGCTGGCGGTGGTGATCGGGGTGAACCTGCTGATGTCGCTGCTGATCCTGCCGCGGATGGACGTGTCCTACCTGCAGTACGCGCGCTTCGGCGAAACCTCGCTGTCCGAGGTGGCGGGCGTGTGGTCGGTGTCGGTGGCGCTGGCCGCGGCGATCGCCACCACCATCGCGCTGAACCTGCGCCGCTTCCCCTCGCTGCGTTCGAGCATGGACTCCGGCGCCAACGCCTCGGTGCTGCCGATCCTGGCGGTGGGCAGCCTGGTCGGTTTCGGCGCGGTGGTCGCGGCGATGCCGGCCTTCGAGATCGTGCGCGACTGGGTACTGGGCATCGGCGGCGGTCCGCTGGTGTCGCTGGCGGTGGCGACCAACATCCTCGCCGGCCTCACCGGCTCGGCGTCCGGCGGCCTGACCATCGCCCTGGATGCGCTGGGTCCGACTTTCATGGCCATCGCCTACGAGACCGGACTGTCGCCGGAGCTGATGCATCGGGTGGCGGTGATCGGCGCCGGCACCCTGGACAGCCTGCCGCACAACGGCGCGGTGGTGACTCTGCTGGCGGTGTGCGGCTGCACCCACCGCGACAGCTACGGCGACATCGCGGTGACCGCGGTGCTCGGCTCGATCGTGGCGCTGGTGGTGGTGATCGTGCTGGGGACGATGTTCGGGTCGTTCTGAGCGCACGTGCGCGGCGTGACGGCGCCGCCCGGCACGATGCTCAGGCGCGGCGCGGCTGGATCGAGGCCAGCTGCGCGTCGGCCAGTCCCAGCAGCAGGCGCCGCGTTTCGCGGCCGCCGCAGCGGAACGCCTGCAGCAGGCGTCGCTCGAGCGGGTCGTGGACCAGTTCGGCGTCGAGTGCCGGAATGTCGTCCGGATCCGCCTCCCAGGCCAGCGGGCCACGGCCGGTGGCCAGCCACTCGAAACGCACGCGGGTGACATGCGCCAGGCGGGCGCGCCGTGTTTCTCGAAGTGGGCGAGGATGGCGCGGATGGTTTTGGGTTCCTCGATGCTGGCGACGATCCGCACCGCGCCGCCGCAGTGGGCGCAGGTGGTGACGTCGATGGAAAAGACCCGCTTGAGCCGTTGCGCCCAGCTCATCGCACGGC
>NZ_JBRRDY010000072.1:0-4140 GCF_056759935.1 Stenotrophomonas sp. STEN035 | reverse complement strand
AGCAGTGTTCGAGAGCGGATCCGGTCAAGCTTCAGCGACTCGCCAATCGGGTTGCGCAGGCTGTCGGTCCGGTCGTTGACATGTACTTGGACTATGACTTGAGGCCACCGTCCCAGGCGCAGATCCAGTACGCGGTTGCCATTGCGCGACGAGAGGGGCTCGAGATCCCGGCCGACGTGCTGAAGAAAAAGGTTGCGATGGGCAAGTTCCTTGACCAGCACGCCAAAGGTGGTGCCCGAAGCGGTAAGTAAGCGCTTGCCTCTGCGCGCTGCTAGGATTGCTACCTATGTAGAAAAAGGCGGTCGCTTTCGGCTCGAAATCCGTCTTTTACAACAAAAACCTCTCTCAATGTATAAATGCGAGTTTCAATGATCAAGAAAAAGCCTTTAGATACAGGAACTTGCGATGGTTTCGCGTTGAGAGCGCTGCGATCTGTGGGTTCACAACCGTTCTAATAACCGCGGTAGTTTGACTCGAAGGGTCTTTCGCGAGGAAGGCCCTTTTTTATTGGGCTGATCTGCGTCGATGGGTTCGAGGCTGAGTTGCCTCAAATCCCTTTCAATATAGGAAAGCCGCCTCCGTTATCGCTTCGCCGGTATCATCGCAAATCAGCTCACTTACTCATTTGTTGAGAAATTGATGAACGCGACCCTAAACACGGACGTGAACGAGATGCTCCGAAGCTCCCGGCCTGCTGCGCCACTTTCTCCTCTACCAATGCCTAACCCCTCCCGAGCAGATGCCGGAGAAGTGGTCCACGCAGGTGTTGTCGTAATTATTGGCGCGAACGGGTCCGGGAAGAGTAGGCTCGGGACTTGGATCGAAGCACCAGATGCAATCATCCAGAGTACAGATCCGTCCAGTTACACGCCGAACAAGCAAGCTCGCGCTCACAGAGTCAGTGCACAGCGCCAGCTCTTGCTTCCTGATGACGCCGCTCGTTTGAGTGCTGCGGTAGCGGATGAGCAGCTCAAGCGTGGCTCCGAGCATGGAGGGCCAGTTAACCACTCAAGTAGGGTCAACTACATCGATCCTGCGGTAGGTACGTTGGACGACTTTAGGTTTCTCCTCAATGCGATGTTTGCAAGGCGCGCCGAGCTCGATAGAGAGATCGCAAATCAAGTTAGAGAGGGTAAGGCATCCGACGAAATATCACTTGGGGAGGATCCTATATCACGGTTGGATCGCGTTTGGTCCGCGATATTCAGCGAAAGATCGTTGCATTGGGGAGACTATAAGGTGCTCGCAAGAAGCGCCGATCAAAACGATAACTACCCCGCCAGTAGGATGAGTGATGGCGAACGTACAGGGTTCTACCTAATTGCGCATGTCTTGCTGGCGCCGGCCAACATGGCGCTGGTGCTTGATGAGCCTGAGTTGCATCTGCATAGAAGCGTACTGTCGAAGCTTTGGGATACTCTAGAGGCTGAGAGGAAAGACTGTACTTTCATCTACATTACACACGATCTTGATTTCGCGTCTAGCCGTCATGAAGCAACAAAAGTTGCAGTGTACGACTACACTGCGCCGGGCGCGGGCTCTCCTGCAGGGGTATGGGATTGGGAGGTTGTGAAGCCAAGTGATCAACTTCCCGAAGATGTAGTGCTCAAGATACTGGGGTCTCGTCGGCCTACGCTGTTCGTGGAAGGGTTGAGTGGTAGCCGAGACGTGGCGATCTATGATGCCGTTTTTCCAGAGTTCTACATTATTCCGTGTGGAGGCTGTGGCGAGGTTCGCAATGCAACGCAATCATTCGCTAGGCACTTCGCTCAGCATCACTTCTTGCCGAAGGGTATCGTGGATGGCGATGATTTGAGTGAAGAAGAGATAGTTGTGCTTTCTGGTGTTGGAGTCCACGTCCTGCCTGTTGCCGGGGTTGAGAACCTTTTGTTGCTTCCTGAGTGCATCGATGCTTATGCTGAAAAGTGGTTGACTGACAATCCAAAGAGGGCGGAGATGCTCTCCAGGGCGGAAAGACTTTCATTGGTAGCAATGGAGAGGGTTAAGGGCAGTACAATCATCAAGCGCGCGCAGTATCGGCTGAGATACCTTCTCGGTAGGGTAGCTGCCAGAGGGAATGCTCGTGAGGACTTGGTCAGTGCTGTTGATCACTGTGTTGCTTCGGCTAATGCTGGGGACTGCTACGATCAAGCTGAGCAGATTTGTAGTAATGCGCTCCGCGAGGCAGCGCTCAGCGGCATAGGTCCCCTGTTAAAAGTATTTCGGAACAAGGCGCTTCTGAATGAGTTCTCTTCTGGCCTTCGCGTGAATGCTGATACGTATCAAAGGCGAATTATCGAGCTCCTTCGCTCTGATCCAGAGCTGGTTGCAAAAATCCGGGAGCGTCTAGGGTTGGTCGGGTTCACCCCCGTTATCACGGACACTTACGAGAAGGCCGACCGAGGCCTTGAGGAGTGTTCATGTCGAAGCGAAGGAAGTTCAGTGCAGAGTTCAAGCGTGGCGCAGTTGAACAGGCAAACCATCCCGGCGTCAGTTGCGCCTAAGTAGCACGGGAATTGGGGATTCGGAACACACTGTTGACCCGCTGGAGGCGTGGGGCCAAGAGCCAGGGCCCAGTGGCCTTTGTAGGTACGGGCACGCCGCGGGACGAGGAACTGGTCCAGCTCAAACGAGAGCTGGCACGGGTGAAGAAGGAACGGGATTTTTTGCGAGAAGCGGCCACGTTCTTTGCCAAGGGATCATCCTGAGGTATCAGGTGATCGAACGTTGCCGCGATGCGTTTCCGGTTCGACTGATGTGTCGGTGCCTGCAGGTATCGGCCAGCGGTTATTACGACTGGAGCAAGCGCCTGGCCAGTCCCCGTCAGCTCGACAACGAGCGCTTGCTCGGGCGCATCCGTGAATTGCACGAAGACAGCCATGGCGTGTTAGGCGCAGGCCGGATGCGGGAATACCTGGTTGATGACGGTGAAACCGTCAGTCTCAATCGCGTAGCTCGATTGATGGCAGGCGATGGCTTGCAGGGCTGGCCGCGGCCCAAGCGTCGCGGCCAGCGCAGCCGGCCTGTACTGGCGCCCGCTGGCGTGCGTAACTGGTTGGAGCGGGACTTCACCGCGCTGGAACCAGAAACAAAGTGGGTCACCGACATCACCGAGATCAAGACGCAACAGAGCAAGCTGTATCTGTGTGTCGTCTTGGACCTGTTTGACCAGCGTGTCGTGGGCTGGTCGATGCATCACCGACAAGACCGGCAGATGGTGATTCGAGGAGTGCAGATGGCTGTCTGGCAGCGTCAGGGCCGCAATCTGGTAATCCTACATTCCGATCGTGGCAGCCAATTTCGAAGTGGCGATTATCAGAGCTACCTGAAAGCCAATGCGCTGGTGTGCTCGATGAGCGCGGTCGGACATTGCGGCGACAACGCTGCATGCGGGGGCTTCTTCGGCATGCTCAAGCGCGAGCGGATTTACCGAATGAGCTACCCAACACTCGATGCGGCAAAAGCCGATGTGTTTGAATACATCGAGCGGTTCCACAACCGCCGGATGCGACGGAGGACCGCCAAGCGCGATCTGAAGTTCTCAACCCTTTCACAACCGTCCGTGATTTCGGGGTAGAACCCCGGACGAACGGGAAAGCGAGGTCAGGTCATAGTCCAACTTGCCCTCCCGAACAGAGGCCAGATGATTGCGCTCCTGCATATCGAGATCATGCCTTGGCTCAAATCGATCGCCACGAAGCCGCACCAGGCGCACTTATTCAAACCTTCAGATAGTAAGTTTGATTTCTCAATCACTTACGACCCTGCTCAAACGAACACGATTGCAAGTTACACCAGCTACGATGTCGCGCCTTCAAAGGAGGTCAATCCGCTCTACAAGGCGCTCAAAGCGAAGACTGGCCAGCTAGAAGGGGCTCATGAGGGTGCATTCAAACTCTTGGTGGCCCTGCGATGGTGATTGCGGGCTGTTTCGCAGCAATGCGTCTATGGCATCGCTGGGCGGTACCTTCACCGATCGACAGGTCGTTGATCATTTCTTGACCAAGCATTCAAGCATTGATGGTGTGCTCCTCATTGGCGTTGAGGAAAATCGCGACTTCCTCTCCACCGAAACGGATAGGAAGCTGCGCCTTGACCTGAGGGTGCGTGGCCCTATCGATCCCAGGTGCCTCACATCCC
>NZ_JBRRDY010000071.1:0-4647 GCF_056759935.1 Stenotrophomonas sp. STEN035 | reverse complement strand
GGCTACGCACTGAGCCGCTGCGCGGCCCCGCGATGTCGAAAACCCACGCATGAACCCCCGATCTGTGCCCGATCTGTGCCCAAAGCGGCGCTTGCGCGGCCGCTTCCTACCCGCCAGACTCGCCAAAAAGGGCGGTTGAACTTCCTATACCCCCCTGCTACGGCGAGGTCTGGTGGCTAAGAACTGAAACGTTTCGAGCATGTCCAAGATTGTCATCACCGCATCGGGCGCCGACTGGTCTACCGCAGCGCTGCTTGAGTTCAAGCGTCTCACTGGAGTTGCGCCGACGACTGTCAAGGCCGTCCCACCCGGTCAACCCTTGCTGGAGCGGGAACTGTTCCTCAACACCCATCCGGAGGTCGCGCGTGTTTTGCGGGGCGTTATTGCACTCGACCGTGCCCATGGCCTGGCCCTTGGCTACTATGAGCTGGAGCCCGGAGAGGATTTCGCCACCGCTCCTCTCGAACAGTGCCGGATTGATGCGGATGTGCTGACCAACATTCTTGCTGAGGCGGATGGCCAGTTCACATGAACTGCCACTCTCCATCCATGCGCCCGGCGTGGGCAGCAGCCGCGCGAACGCCGGCACGAAGCCGATCAGCCCGCTTCCGCATCGCCGGCCGGCTGAACTACGCCGACACCGACGACCATCGCGACCGCCTGGCGAACGCGCGCTTCATCGAAGGCAACGCCGGCTTCGCCTGGCGGCCGTGGGATAGCGCGCGCTGGGAAATGTTCGGCCGCTACACCTACCTGTACGACCTCTCCAGCCTGGGCCAGCGCGAGCAGGACTACGACCAGAAAACCCAGGTGCTGTCGGTGGAAGGCGTCTACCGCCACGACCAGCATTGGGAAGTGGCCGGCAAGCTCGCCCGGCGCGAGGGCGAGGTGCGCTACGGACGCGGCAGCGGGCCGTGGTTCGACTCGGCCACCGACTTCGCCGCGCTACAGCTGCGCTACGAGGTGGTCTACGCCTGGCACGCGCTGGCCGAATACCGCTGGCTGGACGTGCAGGCCGGCGGCACGCGGCAGGGCTGGCTGGTCGGACTGGACCGCGACATCGGCAAGAACTTCCGCATCGGCGCCGGCTACAACTTCACCGAGTTCAGCGACGACCTGACCGACTTCGACTACGACCACGAGGGCTGGTTCCTCAACATGGTCGGGATGTACTGAGGGTGCCGGTCCACGCAAGACCGTCGACGTTCAGCCGTCCACGGTCTCCTCGCCGCCATCCTTGGACAGCTCTTCGGCCCGGCGCTCATCCAGGTGGCGCTGCAGGCGGGCCACGTCTTCGGGCGACCAGTCGTCGATGCCGGTGACTTCCAGCCAGGCGTTGATGTAGTGCGATGGCGCGTAGACGTGGCCGAAACCCATTGGTGCGCTCATCGACAGCGAAGTATCCATTGCCATCTGCATCATCGTCACGACCGGATACCAGCGCATCGCCGGGGATACGTCCGGCGGGCGCGGGGCATCGAGCAGTTCCGGTTCGCGGAAGAAGCCGTGACGGTCGAAGAACGTCACCGCGTCGCTGCCGTACTGCAGGTAGACCACGCGCATCGGGCCCCACGGCGTGCCGGGCGGGGTGGAGCTGCCGTCCTGGTTCATGAAGCGGACGAACGAGCCGTCCTGGAACTGCGGCAGCCACACCGGCGAACCGGGATTGCGCGAGCGGGTCAGCCCGGCCCACTTGCTGGCGGCGAACGGAGGTCCGCTCCAGACCGCGCCATCGAATGGTTCGCCGAGCAGCTCGAACATCTCGAACGAGCGTTCCGAATTGAGCGCGCCCAGGCTCAGGCCGTGCAGGTACAGCTTCGGCCGCCGCTCGGGCGGCAGCGTGCGCCAGTAGCCGTAGACCTCGCGGAACAGTGCGCGCGCGGTGATCCCGCCTGTGTCCGGATCCAGGAGCAGCGTCAGCGGACTGGACAGGTACGAGTACTGCACCGCGACGCTGGCCACATCGCCGCGGTAGAGATATTCGATGCCGTCGATGCCGGACGGGTCGACCCAACCGGTGCCGGTCGGAGTGATGATGATCAGCGCCTTGCGCTCGAAGCCGCCGACGCGCTTGAGTTCTTCCAGCGCCAGCTGGGCGCGCTCTTCGGGCGTGTCGCCGGTGGGCAGGCCCGCGTACACGCGCAGCGGCGCCTTGGCGCCGGGACCGGCGTAGGCGGCGAGTTCGTCGGCGGTGGGGCGGGCATCGACGTAGCGCCGGCCCATGCGCCCGAGCTGGTTCCAGGCCACTAGCGACTGCGCGCTGCCGGGGCTGTCCCATTCGGTCGGCGGCGGCATGTCGGGCGGGATCAGTGCATCGGCCTGGCGATAGGAGGCGTCCAGGGTGTCCAGCAACGAGGACAGGATCACGCCGTTGACCAGGCCCACCAGCAGCAGCACGCCGGCGATCGCACCGACCACGTGCGCGATCCGTCGCGGCACCTTGCGGGTGACCAGGCGCATCACCGCCTTGATGATCATCAGCGCGATGCGGCCCAGCACGACCAGCAGCAGCGCCACGACCGCCGCACCCGCGAGTACGCCCAGGATGCGCGATGGACCGGCGGGAGCCAGGTGCATCAGTTCGCGGACGATGTTTTCCCAATGCTGGCTGCGCCAAAGCGCGAGCGCGGCGATGACCGCGCAGGCGACGACCGCGATACGGCGGCGACGCGGCTGTCCCGCCGGCCCGGGGAGCGGCAGCTCCAGGTATCCCCACAGCCAGCGCAGCAGCACGCCCAGGCCGTAGCCGGCGGCCAGGCACATGCCCGACAGCACCGCCTGCGCGACCGTGATCCGTGGCGTGAGGCTGGGCGTGAGCGAGGCGGCGAAGAACAACGTCCCCAGCACGAGCCCGGTATTGCCAAGGCGCGCCAGCAGCGAACGCCGGAGCCGGGTGAACCAGCCATCGGATGTAGTACCGGAAGCGAGTGCAGCGTCGTCGTCCTGTTGCATCAAGTATCCCCTGCGAGTGGTCCCCTTGGGCCAATATACGGACACGGATAGGCGTTTTAACCGCATGAGGCCAAGTATCGCACCGCGGAAGCGCCATCAAGCCGGCTGAGACACTCGATTTTCCCGCCCAGGTGTCAGGTTCACCACCAGGGTTTGGCGTTCAGGAGAGTGATTTGCGGCGCTCGGCGTGTACCGGACGCAGAGCCAGTTCGCGGCAAGTCAAAATCGCCGCTTTGTTCATTCACCAACTGATGCGCTGATCGACCTCAAAGTCCGGTGCCGGTTGCGCCGCCAGGTCCCAGTCTGCTGGCTCGGTTTGCGCCCCGTCATCCATCTGCGCATCACTACAGTCATCCCACAGCGGTGGCCCGCGCGCCGGGGAGATGCGGGGTGGCTCTGAATCTGCCCCGATGTGGTCCAGGATGTGCCGGATGTCAGCGCTGTGCGTAATGAACGCGATGATGCGCATATGCCCGCCACACAGCGGACACAAGAGGGGGAACACCTCGTAGATGCGGGCGATCAGCACCGCCCACAGGTAGTGCGCTGCACGCTTGGGCAGCACCGGCTCGCTCTGGGATGGCAGCGCGCTGCTCATCGGTACCACACCAGGCGCGCACTCCCCCGTGCTGATCGACGCGCCCAGCACGGGAGCGGCTTGCGCCGGTGTCGCCAGCGCCGTCACCGCAGCCCTGAGCGGCGAGTTGGGTGCCAACACGCCAAAATAGCGGTGCCGGTGGGTGCGTGGCGGGGGAACCAGCGCGGCAATGCGGTCGATCAGCTCCAGCGGTGTGAGGTGCAGCTCATAAAGGCCGATATGAACCGGCCGGGGCTGGCGCAAGCCTGAGCAGCCATTCCCTGCACCGGAGTGTTTCGTGCCGCGCTTCGCCGCGACCGTGTCGCAGCTGCAGGATGCCGTGGCGCACGCAACGTCGCCGGCAGCGCATCTGCCCACGGCTCGCTATGCGCCTCACCGTCCCGAGCGCACGCTGCTGTATTCGCTGGTGCAGGCGCATTGGCCGGACTTTCTCGCGCGCCGTGAGGTAGAAGACCGCCCGCTGCCCGAGTACGTGCGCGAGGAGTTCGAGGACTACCTGCGCTGCGGCGTGCTCGAGCACGGCTTCCTGCGCGTGGTCTGCGAGCACTGTCGTGCCGAGAGGCTGGTGGCGTTCTCCTGCAAGAAGCGCGGCTTCTGCCCCAGCTGCGGCGCGCGGCGCATGGCCGAGTCGGCGCGGCATCTGGTGGACGAGGTGTTCGGCCCGCGGCCGGTGCGGCAATGGGTGCTGAGCTTTCCGTACCCCTTGCGTTTCCTGTTCGCCAGCAAGCCAGAAGCCATTGGCCCGGTGCTGGGCATCGTGCAGCGCGTGATCGCCGGTTGGCTTGCCGATCAGGCCGGCGTGCCGCGGGATACGGCGCAATGCGGCGTGGTGACCCTGATCCAGCGCTTCGGCAGCGCGCTGAACCTGAATGTTCACTTCCACATGCTGTGGCTCGACGGCGTGTACGACGCGAACGTCGAGCCCCCGCGGCGCAAGCCGCGCCTGCGCCGCGCCCCCACCTCTGCGCAACTGACGCAGCTCGCCAACACCATCGCGCATCGCGTGTGCCGGCACCTGTCGCGCCGCGGCTGGCTCGAAGGCGAAGACGAATCCGTGTTCCTGTCCGACAGCGCGGGTAGCGACGACGGCATGGATG
>NZ_JBRRDY010000070.1:0-4708 GCF_056759935.1 Stenotrophomonas sp. STEN035 | reverse complement strand
GCCGCAGTGGGCGCAGGTGGTGATGTCGATGGAAAAGACCCGCTTGAGCCGTTGCGCCCAGCTCATCGCACGGCGCTTCTGCTCGGGGCTGCGCGGCTCGTCGTGGGCGCTGACGTCCACTGGCGCCGCATCGCCCGCAGGCCGCTTGCCGCGCCCCGAGGGTGTCAACTGCGCGCGCAGGTTTGCATTCGGGGCGAATACGCCGTGGAAGCGGGTGAGATGCGCGCGAGATGGCGGGACCAGTGCGGCCAGTTTCGCGATGAAATCGACCGCATCCCATTCGACATGGGTGGTCCCATTTCGCCACGGCGTCTTGAGCTGATACCGCACCCTACCCTGCGGTGAGATCGATAGCCGCTGCTCGCTGATCGCCGGGCGCGTGATGTAGCGGCACAGCTTTTCGAGCTTGTGGCTTTCGTGTGCTTCCGCGGCCACGCCGGCATGCAGCGAGAAGCCGCCGACCTTGCCGGCATCGCCCTCCAGCGAGCCTGCGTCACCGGGCAATGTTTGCAGCGTGACGACCTTGCGGCCAGCGTCGCGACCGGTGGCGATGCGGTAGGTCATCGAACTCATCCGCAGCCCATCCATGCCGTCGTCGCTACCCGCGCTGTCGGACAGAAACACGGATTCGTCCTCGCCTTCCAGCCAGCCTTTGCGCGTCAGGTGCCGGCACACGCGATGCGCGATGGTGTTGGCCAGTTCCGTCAGTTGCGCCGATGTGGGCGCACGGGTGCGGTGCAGGCGCGGCTTGCGCTGCGGACGCTCGGTGGTGTCCTCGTACACGCCGTCGAGCCACAGCATGTGGAAGTGGATGTTGAGATTCAGCGCGCTGCCGAAGCGCTGGATCAGGGTCACCACGCCGCATTGCGCCGTATCCCGCGGCACGCCGGCCTGATCGGCAAGCCAACCGGCGATCACACGATGCACGATGCCCAGCACCGGGCTGATGGCCTCCGGCTTGCTGGCGAACAGGAAGCGCAACGGGTAGGGGAAACTCAGCACCCATTGCCGCACCGGCCGCGGGCCGAACACCTCGTCCACCAGATGCCGCGCCGACTCGGCCATGCGCCGTGCGCCGCAGCTCGGGCACAGCCCGCGCTTCTTGCAGGAATACGCCACCAGCCTCTCCTTCCTGCGCTGCATCGAACTGCCCGAGGCCATGGCGGACTGGTCGTTGACCAGCCTGCAACTCAAGCTGATCAAGATCGGCGCCCGCGTCGTCCGCCACGCCCGCGCCATTACCTTCCAGTTGGCCGAGGTCGCCGTCACCGGCCCGATGGTGCGGGCCGTCCTTGCCGCCATCCGCCGTCTTCGAACGCCTCCGTCATGCGCATGACCACGATCCATGCCCAAGCTGAACGAAAGCGGCAGGACAGGTCCGTCTGCCGCGCGGAAAAGCGGCTCTGCCGGGCCAGAATGCTGCGGGTTCGAGGCTTGATCCACCCGACTTCGGCCGTTTGCGCGACGACAGACACCGCTCGGGGCGAAAAACGCTTGCCCAGCGAGCAAAATCAGGCGATCTTGAAGTCAAGCGGCAGGCCACTTGGGGAATGTCGGCTCTAGATTAATTATTGGAGACTATCATGAAGTTTGAAAAGTCACAGACAGCAGTTGACCGCCTGACCCCCGAGCAACGCCGGATTACCCAGGAGTCGGGGACCGAAAGGCCCTTCACGGGCGAGCACAACGACAACAAGGAGCCTGGCATCTACGTCGACATAGTGTCGGGCGAGCCGCTGTTCGCTTCAACGGACAAGTTCGATTCGGGTACTGGCTGGCCCAGCTTCACCAAGCCGATCGTTCCGGCAAACGTGAACGAGGTGCGGGACAGCGCACACGGCATGGTCCGGACGGAGGTCAGGTCGGTACATGCCGACAGCCATCTCGGCCACGTGTTCCCAGATGGTCCTTCCGACCGCGGCGGTCTGCGCTACTGCATCAACTCAGCGTCCCTTCGCTTCATCCCGCGCGACGAAATGGAGGCCGAGGGATACGGTGAATATCTCGATCAGGTAGAGGAGGCTTAACATGCATCAGCGCGCTATTCTCGCAGGCGGATGTTTCTGGGGCATGCAGGATCTGATCCGCAAGCGGCCCGGCATCGTCTCGACTCGTGTAGGTTACACTGGCGGCGATGTTCCGAACGCCACTTATCGCAATCACGGCACGCATGCCGAGGCGATCGAGATCGTTTTCGACCCGGCGGTGACGAGCTACCGGAACATCCTGGAATATTTCTTCCAGATCCACGATCCGACGACCAAGAACCGCCAGGGCGGTGATATTGGGCTCTCCTACCGGTCGGGCATCTATTACGTCGACGAGGAGCAGAAGCGCGTCGCCGAGGACACGATCGCCGACGTGGATGCCTCCGGGCTGTGGAAAGGCATAGTGGTCACTGAAGTCGTCCCGGTCGGAGATTTCTGGGAGGCCGAGCCCGACCACCAAGATTATCTGGAGAAACGGCCGGGTGGCTACACATGCCACTTCCCCCGTCCCGACTGGGTTCTTCCGAAGCGGCGTGAGGCCGGCGATATGAGCCCTGCGGCCGGGGCTGCAGCGGAATAAGCTTCGCTGCCGTCCGTGTCGCGTCGATCCGGTTCGCAACCTTCGACGACCGCGTCAATCGACGCGGTCGTCGAACCTGGCCTTGAAGCAGATCATTTCATTCAGCCGCCGTCGCAGTGCCAGGATCCAGATATGACAGACCTCTCCTCCTTTCCCATCACGCAGCGCTGGCCAGCATCTTATCCGGATCGCCTGCAACTATACGCGGCCCCCACGCCCAACGGCGTCAAGGTCTCGATGATGCTGGAGGAGACTGGCCTGCCGTACGAGCCCCACTTCGTCGACATCTCGAACAACGAATCGAAAGATCCAGCGTTCGTGTCGTTGAATCCCAACGGCCGCATACCCGCGATCATCGATCCGGCTGGCCCTGACGGCCAGCCCATTGGCATATGGGAAACCGGTGCGATCCTCGTCTATCTGGCCGAAAAGACTGGCCAGTTCATCTCAACCACACCCACCCAACGATACGAGACTCTGGCCTGGGTGTTCTTTCAAGTGTCCGGCATCGGGCCGACCTTCGGCCAGCTTGGCTTTTTCCTGCGATCTGCTGGCAAGGATTATGAGGACAAGCGGCCTCGGCAGCGCTTTATCGATGAATCCAAGCGTCTTCTCGGGGTCCTAGATCGCCGCCTGGAAGACCGCGAATGGATTGTCGATGATTACTCGATCGCGGACATCGCGACGTTTGGCTGGGTGAATGCGCTGGTTGAATTTTACGCTGCTGGCGACATCCTCGGCCTTAGCAGCTATCCTAACGTCCAGGCATGGGTCGGGCGCGGGCTGGCGCGGCCCGCGGTACAGCGTGGCCTGCGAATTCCTGCGAGGCCTGCATGACCATCATCGCCGCTTATTATTACAACGAAGGCAAGCGAGTCCGGGAAATCGCGCTCGACGAGCGCATTGAACTGGGCGAGAGTCGTTCGGGCTTCTGCTGGATCGCGCTCAGCGAGCCTACCGACGACGAACTTCGCGCGATCCAAACGACGTACAATCTGCATCCGCTGGCAATCGACAACGCGATGCACCCGCTGTGCCCGCCCAAGCTCGAAGTCTACAACGATGAGCTATACATCGTCGCGCAGACCGCCGAACTGGTCGGCGACCGGATCAGCTACGGCAAGATGGCGATCTTCACCGGTCACAATCACCTCATCACCGTGCGGCACGGCAACGCCGGAGCGCTGGGCAAACTTCGGGCGCAACTCGAGGCATCGCCGACGCAGTTCGGCAAGGGTGTCGACTATGTGCTGCATGCGATCCTGCACCGCGTGGTCGACCAGTATCTGCCCATCTTCGAAATGATCGAGGACGACGTCCTGGCCATGGAACGACGGTCGCTGCACGACTTCCTCGGGCCAGAAGAGGTGGCGCGAATCTTCGAACTAAGGTCCGAACTCACGCGGTTCCAGCGCACGCTCGGGGCTATGGCCGAGCTGGTGCGAAAGCTCGTTCGCGGCCACTTTCCCTGCATCAGCGCCGAAATGACACCATATTTCCACGACGTCGCGGACCATGTCCACCGCGTGC
This sequence comes from Stenotrophomonas sp. STEN035, assembly GCF_056759935.1. Lineage (NCBI taxonomy): Bacteria > Pseudomonadati > Pseudomonadota > Gammaproteobacteria > Lysobacterales > Lysobacteraceae > Stenotrophomonas > Stenotrophomonas sp. STEN035. The sequence goes on along the minus strand of NZ_JBRRDY010000070.1, from coordinate 610 downwards.
AGTCCATGGTCGACGGCCTCCTGCTTGTCCTGTCCACGGTCTTTGAGGCCAGCAGCCTTCTGGAAGCGCAAAGGATCGGGGTGGTCACCCGCCAGCTCGCTGCCTGGGCGGCGATACTCGCAGTCCCGACGGCGATCGCCGGAATATACGGCATGAACTTCAAGAACATGCCGGAACTGAACACGACCTATGGCTACTTCGTCGTGCTCGGGCTGATCGCGGTGTCCAGCCTCATCCTGTTCGTGCGCTTCAAGAAGTCCAAGTGGCTATGAACTCCGCACTCCGCGCTCTTCTCCGTCATCTGATGGACCAAAGCACGACTTGTGCGGAAGCGCGTCCAATCCAACTCGATATGAAAGTGCGCGCATGACATCCGAAGTGACCGACGTTCTAGAAGCAGTCCAGTCGTTCATCGCCAAGGGCTATGACCGCGAATACCGCGTCAAGGACGGCAATCTCGTTGATCTCGAACTTGGATCGATCCTCGACGCGTGCACCATTGGGTATAGGAAGTTCAACCGCCCTTTTTTGCGAGTCTGGCGGGTAGGAAGCGGCCGCGCAAGCGCCGCTTTGGGCACAGATCGGGCACAGATCGGGGGTTCATGCGTGG
>NZ_JBRRDY010000069.1:0-4844 GCF_056759935.1 Stenotrophomonas sp. STEN035 | reverse complement strand
GAAAGCACTGGGCGGGCTGACGCCCGCCGCCTACGCCAAACGGATGGCCAAGATCGGCTACCCTAACCCCGGACTCTAAATGGCCCCGCTACTGAAAGCGGGGGGACGTCGCCCGTTGGGCAGAAAAGGCCCTCGCGATAACTTTCGGTCACTTGCTGTCGGATCGGACCCTTAAAGTTCAGCCAAGCGGGGCCGCTAAGGGGAGGAATATCGATAAAAATTCTACAGGATTGCGAGATGCGCTCATTCTTAAAGCAGGCACGGGCCCGAAGCCGTTTTCTTGTCGGGCGCCAGGATGAGCGTTCTCAAATTACTGCCGTCAATCGCGTGATGGCCGTCATCGAGTTTGATCTGGAGGGCAGAGTCCTGCACGCCAACCAGAACTTCTTGAACATCATGGGCTACAGTCTTGATGAGCTCAAAGGACAGCATCACAGCATGTTTGTGCCGCCATCAGAACGTAGCGATGGCGACTACCGGACATTCTGGGACAGTCTCCGAGCCGGGAACTTCGAAGCTCGTCGTTTTCGCCGCGTTGGAAAAGGCGGACGAGAAGTGTGGTTAAACGCTTCATATAACCCGCTTCTGGACAAAGCTGGAAAGCCATACAAAGTCGTCAAGTACGCGACTGACATCACCGATCAGATGCATCGAACGAGTGAGTACGAAGGGCGCATTGATGCTATCGACAAAGTTATGGCTTCAATTGAGTTCTCACTGGAGGGGACTATCCTGAGCGCCAATCAGAATTTTCTAAATACGATGGGTTATCGATTGGATGAGATCCAGGGCAGGCATCACAGCATCTTTGTCGATCTCAACACCAAGAATTCTGAGGGGTACGCTGAATTCTGGCGGAAACTCAGTCAAGGAAGGTTTGATGCCGGTCGCTACAAACGAGTGGCAAAAGGGAATCGGGATGTCTGGATACAGGCTTCGTACAATCCTGTACTAGATTCTTCAGGCTTGCCGTACAAGGTGATTAAGTACGCTACCGACATTACAGAACAGGTGACGATCTCTGCGGATGCAGAGGGGCGCATAAAGGCAATCGGAAAAGTCATGTCAGTCATCGAATTCTCGATGAGCGGACTGATACTCGATGCCAACGAGAACTTCTTGGCTGCGATGGGCTATCGGCTAGACGAGGTTCGCGGAAAGCATCACAGCATTTTTGTGGATGCAGACTATGGGCGCTCGGAAGAATATCGAACTTTCTGGGGAAAGCTAGGGCGTGGTGAATACGATGTTGGTCGGTACAGGCGCCTCGGAAAGCTCGGTCAGGAAATATGGATCCAAGCTTCCTACAATCCGATTTTTGACGCTTCCGGACATCCATTTAAGGTAGTTAAGTATGCAACGGACGTGACAGAGCAAGTCCGCTCCGCCCACGAAATGCGTCAACTGGTGATTCAAGCCACGGATATCGCACAGAACGTGCGTACCGCTGCTCGTGGCATCGCTGCTAGCAACCATGATCTGGCAGGACGCTCTATGTCTCAATCTGAGTTTGTCCGCCAGACTTCAGAGTCGATTGAAGGATTAGCCCACAATGTGCGCGCCAACTCCCAACATGCTGACGATGCCCGCCAGGTAGCCAAGAACTCTGCGGATGCCGCTAAGCGTGGAGTCGCAGTGATCTCGGAAGTCGTTACGACTTCAGAAGAGATTAGGGCAGCCAACGAGCGCATGGCGCAAATAATCGGAGTCATTGACGGCATCTCGTTCCAAACCAATATTCTTGCGTTAAATGCAGCCGTGGAAGCGGCTCGCGCAGGAGAGCAAGGGCGAGGATTTGCCGTGGTGGCGCAGGAAGTCAGAAGCCTGGCGCAACGCTGCAGCGTTTCTGCTAAGGAAATACGCGACCTGATTGGAAGCGCTAGAGATCAAGTGACTGATGGAACGCGCTTGACCATGCAAGCCGGCAATGTCATGCAAGAAGTTCTCGGCGCTGTTCTCAAAGTAACGGCAACCGTCGAACAGATTGCGGGCGCGAGTCAGCAGCAGAGTGAAGGCGTTCAGAGCGCCAACCAAGCATTGCAAGCAATCAACAAGCGCGTTCAACAGGACACGCGTCTGATCGATGGGATTTCTTGCTCTGCCCGGGCATTAGAGGCGCAGGCTGAGGCGCTTTTCAGTATGGTCGCGAGCAGTGGAGGGGCATCGAACAGTGACTCTTCTAACATCGCTTCTTCTGCTGCCTAGAAATTTAGTAACTGAGTTAGATCGCTGATCTTCGCTAAGAACTAATGCCGCTGGACTGTATGGATACGCTATGCCTGGAACTTACAATGATATTCTGGTTCTACTTTCGCTTCTTGTAGCAATTCTCGCTTCCTACACTGCATTGGACATGGCAGGCCGGGTGGCTGCAACTAAGGGCGTCGCGTCGCGCTGGTGGTTGATCGGCGGCTCCCTTGCGATGGGCCTAGGCATTTGGTCGATGCATTTCGTCGGGATGTTGGCGTTCGACTTACCGATACCGCTCGGTTACGACCTTGCCATTACACTTTATTCGATGATTGCCGCGATCGGCGCGTCGGTTTTCGCGCTCTGGCTGGTCTCCAGGCCCAAGCTCCCGGTTAGCAGGCTGATGCTTGGCGCGACCCTTACGGGGCTCGGCATCGCGATGATGCACTACCTGGGCATGGCTGCGCTTCAGATGCAGCCCGGAATAGAGTACGACCCCACTTGGTTCGTCTTGTCCATTTTGATCGCAATCGCAGCGTCAGGCACCGCGCTATGGATTGCCTTTCGTCTTAGAGCAGGTGCGCGCGGACAATACCGTTGGCGCTTTGTTGCGGCCGTGATCATGGGGCTTGCGATCGTAGGCATGCACTACACTGGCATGGCTGCTGCGCGGTTCTTGCCGGGCAGCTGGTGCGGTGCAGCGCGTGATGGTGGTGTGCCAGCACATTGGCTGGCAGTCTTGGTAGTTGTCACTACGGTCGCGATTATGGGAGTTGCATTGATCGTATCGGTGCTGGATCGCCAAATGCATCTAAGAACGCGCCATCTTTCCAGGTCGTTGGCGCGTGCACACGATCAACTCGTGCAGGCCGCTCTACATGATCCGCTGACAAGGCTTCCCAATCGCGTTCTCCTTCAGGATCGACTTGAACAGTCTATTGAGAAGGCACAGCGAAAACGCGAACAGTTTGCTGTCATGTTTCTTGATTTGGACGGATTCAAGAGCATAAACGACGCCTATGGTCACCAAGCCGGCGATGCCCTTCTCCTGAGCGTCGCTGAACGGATCCGCGAATTGCTTCGAAGCCAAGACACTTTTTCGCGCATGGGCGGCGATGAGTTCGTCTTGATCGTGCCCACCAGTGATTCTCAGGATGCTGCTGTTGTAGCTCAGAGGATAATCGACACAGTAGCCCTCTCTATTAGTATCGAGTCTGCTGAAGTGCATGTCACAGCTAGCATTGGCGTGGCTATGTATCCTTCCGACGGAGCCACTGAGCGAGAGCTAGTGGCACATGCCGACGCAGCGATGTACCACACTAAGAACAATGGCAGGAACGGATATACGTTCTATTCGCCTTCCATGAACGTCAGCGCTCATCAACAGCTTGAGCTTTTGAGCGACCTACGAAGGGCCATAGATCGTAAAGAACTTGTTCTACATTACCAGCCAAAATTCGCCGGCCCAGATTGCTCGTTGGTTGGCTTGGAAGCACTTGTCCGTTGGTGTCATCCAGAGCATGGTCTCTTGCAGCCAAGTGAATTTATTCCAGTCGCGGAGCGCAGCGGGTTGATTCTGGCACTGGGCGACTGGGTTCTGAATGAGGCTTGTCGGCAAACAAGGGAATGGAAGAACGATGGATACCAGGTTCCGAGTGTGGCGATCAATCTATCGCCGCTTCAGTTCTCTTCAGCCGCCCTTATCGATACGGTAAGGATGGCATTAGAAAGCAATAATCTTGGCCCTGGTTTGCTTACGCTCGAGATTACAGAGACGACGGCCATGCGCGATGCCGGCGCAACTTTGAGGGTCTTGGACGAACTTACGGCAATGGGTGTACAGATTGCTATCGATGATTTCGGTACCGGCTATTCAAGCCTCCTGTATCTGAAGCGATTGCCTGCAACAGAGCTAAAAATCGATCGCGCCTTCATCACCGATCTGGAATCGAACTCTGAAGATGCTGCCATCGTTGCCTCAATAGTTGCGTTGGGGCGAGCGCTGAATCTACGTGTTGTTGCAGAGGGTGTAGAAACCCAAGGGCAGCGCGAACATCTCAAACAGCTGGGCTGCGATGTGTATCAAGGTTACTTATTGTCGCGCCCCCTAGAGCCGAATCAACTAACGCATCTGTTTGCAAACGTTCGCTCAAAGGGCTGAGTGGTATCAGTGCCCTTAGCACTTCAGTGAGAGGTTCATAGCTGCCGGCTCTGACCTCTTCGCTGACTGACCTCTAGCGGTAGATGCCAATTTGGTACCAATTGGCGTATGTGGCCAAGATGGCCAGTCCAGAACTAGACGCTCGCTAGTAAAGAGCGCCCACCCCCTCCAATTCTCTCGGCCTCCGCTATGGTTTGTGAGGCTTGGCAACCGCTTTGGTTGGTCCTACGGGAAGGCGCTCCACCATTTATGAATGTGACGGTGGTTGTCGTGAAATGTGAATTTCACTAACATTTGTGACGCACAGCGTCATTCTCGCGCGCCGCGTATCACTGATTGCGCCGCTAGCAGTGCCATTTATCACAACCCACTACTTGGCATGGTGGACCGGCCAGAGTTCTGTAGACACTCAGTCGCCGCTCTGCGCGTAGCGCCTTTCAAACTCTACCGGTGACAGTCCGCCAGCGGAACCATGCCGGCGGATCGGGTTGTA
>NZ_JBRRDY010000068.1:0-5209 GCF_056759935.1 Stenotrophomonas sp. STEN035 | reverse complement strand
TTATTTTTTTCGTTCTTTGCGTTTGTGCTTGCCTTGCCTCGGGCGCGGCGGCGCGGCGGCCCCGCGCGCGGGCGCCCCCCCCCCCCCCCCCCCCCCCCACTACAGGTGGGGCTCTCTGCCAAGCATGCCTCGGCACTACGCTCCCTCCCTTTGGCCGCAGGCCAAGGGGAGGGTTGGGGAGGGGTGGCTTTTTGTTTGGAAAGCCCCTGCCGAGCATGGCTCGGCACTACAGTTGCTTACCTATATCCCGCTGCCTGCAGCTCGAACAGCTCCGCATAGCGGCCACCTTCAACCATAAGCTCCTCGTGGGTGCCGCTGGCTTCGATGCGGCCGTCGGCCAACACCAGGATGCGATCGGCCATGCGTACCGACGAGAAACGATGCGAGATCAGCACGGCAGTGCGGTTGTCCGACAGCTCCTTGAATCGCTGGAATACCTCGAACTCGGCACGCGCATCCAGCGCGGCGGTCGGTTCGTCGAGGATCATCACCTGCGCGTCGCGCATATAGGCACGGGCGATGGCGATCTTCTGCCACTGGCCGCCGGACAGATCCACACCGGTTTTGAAGCGGCGGCCGATGAGCTGGTCGTAGCCTGCGGGCAGGGCGTCGATCACTTCATCGGCCAGTGCGCGCCGCGCTGCATTCTGGATTCGGTCCTTGTCGTACATCGATTCGACCAGGCCGACCCCGATGTTCTCGCCAGCGGACAGGTGATAACGCACGAAATCCTGGAAAATCACGCCCATGTTGGCGCGCAGGTCGTCCAAATCGTAATCACGCAGATCGCGGCCATCGAGCAGGATGCGGCCTTCGTCCGGGTCGTACAGGCGTGCCAGCAGCTTGACCAAGGTGGTCTTGCCGGCGCCGTTCTCGCCGACCAAGGCAATCACTTCACCGGCCTGCAGATGGAAGCTGAGGTTGCGTACCGCCCAGCGCTCGGCATCTGGGTAGCGGAAGCCGACGTTGTCGAACACGAAGCCTTCGCGGATCGGCCGCGGTATGGCTATCGCGTCCGGGCGCGAGCGAATCTCCGGCTCGATGGCATAGAACGAGAACAGGTCATCCAGATACAGCGCCTGCCCGGCAACCTGCGAGAAGCCGGTGAGCAGCCCTTCCAGCAATTGGCGCAGGCGCAGGAAACTGCCGGACAAAAAGGTCAGGTCGCCGATGCTGAAATCACCGCGGATGGTGCGCCAGGCGATGTAACCATAGGCAGCGTAATAACCCAGCGTGCCCAACGCGGCCAACAGCGTGCCCCAGATCGCGCGCTTTCGGGCCAGCGCGCGGTTGGCCCTGTAAAAGCGCTCGGCCAGCAGTTTGTAGCGGTCGATAAGGAAACGGTTGAGGTTGAATATCTTCACCTCCTTGGCCGTTTCCACGCTGGCGCCGACCTGGCGCAGGTAGTCAAGCTGGCGCCGCTCGGGCGTCCAGCTGAAGTTGAGCGAATAGCCCAGCGTATTGAAGTGCGACTCGCCGATAAAAGCCGGGATCAAGGCAATCGCCAGCAGCACGATCAGCCATGGCGCGTAGACGATCAACCCTGCGGCAAAGCTGATGACGGTGATGGTGTCCTGCACCTGCCCGAACAGCTGGCTCATCAGGCTCATGCGGCCCATGGTCTGGCGCCGCGCACGGTCGAGCTTGTCCTGCAGATCGGGGTCTTCGAAGTCTTCCAGATCGAGCTCGGCGGCGTGCTCCATCAGCCGCACGCTGGTGGCATTGGTGAACAGCTCGGAGAGCAGTGAATCGGCGTAGTTGATCAGCCGGCCGAGCAGATCAGAGCCGATCGCGATAGCCAGTTCCAGCAACAGCAGCTCAAGCAAAGTGTTGAGGTGGCCACTGGAGAATGCCTCGGCCAGTGGCGGCATCGGACCAGCACCAGCCAAGCGCACCGCTTCATCGATGATCAGCTTGCCCACGTACAGCATTGCCACCGGCATCAGTGCGCGGACCAGGCGCAGGCCAAGGCTGGCGAGTGTCAGCCAGCGGCTGGTCTGCCACACCTGCCGCAGGAAGGGCGGCAGGTTGCGCATCGCATCGACGCGCTCGCGGAAGCTGGGTTTCTTGGCGGGAGCAGGCTCGGGGTGGGGCATGGGGGACTCAAGCGGCGAGGTGCGGGTTCAGGTTACCTGTAAATGCGCCGGCGCCGGTGTATCGGCGTACTCAACCGTCCTTGCCCAGATCGATATCGCCCATCTGCGCGTCGTCGCGGCCGTCGGGGTTGTCGCGGACTGCTTCGCCGGGTGCGCCGAAGGAGCGCCTGCCGCTGTCGACATGGAGGTGGCTGGTTACCTTGCGCACGCCTTCAATGGCAGCGACAACGGCCTCGACCTTGTGCTTCACCTCGGTGCTCGGAACATCGCCGGACAGGGTTACCTGACCGTCCTTGACCTGGGCCAGTACCTGCGACGTCTGGGCCTGCTGGCCAAGGGTACGGACGACGTCATCGCCGATCAGGGTGTCGGAGCGTTCTGCGGCCATGGTTGGGTCCTTCTTATGCGGGACTTCCACGATGGCGGATGGGGTGTGAGTTTGTTGTTACTTGGGGGCTTGCTTTGCTCCCTCCCTTTGCCAAAGGAAAGGGGAGGGTCGGGGAGGGGTGCTTTGCCTTTGGCTTTGCCTTTGGCTTTGGTTTTGGTTTTGGTTTTGGTTTTGGCTTTGGCTCGTGCTTCTGCTTGTGCCGTCATTCCCGCGAAGGCGGGAATCGCTCTTGCTCTGCTTTTGCCATTGGAAATGGCAGGGACTGGCATAGAAGTGCAATAGAAACGGCAAGTTCAAATGCAGGAGCGATTCCCGCCTTCGCGGGAATGACGGCATAAGAGCGGGAGGCGAAAGCAAAAAGGCAAAAGGCAAAGCCCAAAGCCCAAAGCCCAAAGCCCAAAGCCAAGCGCCCACAGCACTTACCTCAACTACGCGGCCCTTCCGGTGGAGGCGGTTCAGACGACTGCAACGCCACTGGCAGATGCCAACCAAAATGCATCGCCATCATCCGCAAGCCAAAGCACAGTCCGGCACCGACCAATGCACAAGGCAATGGCGGCAAACCCAACCAATAGCCCACCGCAACCACAGCAGCACCCGCCAATGCAGCGACCGCATACAACTCGGCCTGCAGCACCAAGGGCACCTGCGCCAACAACACATCACGTGCAATGCCGCCGCCAATACCGGTCAACATGCCCAGTGCAGCCGCCATCGGTGGATCAATGCCGTAGGCCAAGGCTTTCTGCGTGCCGGCCACGGCAAACAAGGCCAGCCCCATCGCATCGAACATGCGCACCGGGTATTGCATGCGCTCGATCAGCGGCGCCCAGAAGAAGGTGACGATGCCAGCGGCCAAGGTGATGGCCGGGTAGCGCCAATCACTGATCGCCGCCACCGGGGTAGCGCCGATCAGCAGGTCGCGGGTGATGCCGCCGGCCAGCGCCGCCGCGAAAGACAGCACCAGCACGCCGAAGATATCCAACCGCCGACGCACCCCCATGGTCGCCCCGGACAGGGCGAAGACGAAGGTGCCGATAAGGTCGAGGATCAGTACAAGGGTTCCCATGCGCCGTATTGTGCGGTGTGGCGCCGGCTGCGGCCATCAGTCCGGTCTGGATTGATGGCCTAGGGTTCCTCTATTGATCAGGGCAGCGGCGGCAGCAGGCTGGCGCCGAGTCGGTTCCAGGCGTTGATCACCGCCACGGCCATGCTCAGGTCGCTGATGCCCTTGTCGTCGAAATGCGGCCTCAACGCGTCGAAGGCGGCCTGTGAGGGCGCGCCATCCGGCAGCCGGGTCATCGCCTCGGCCCAGCCCAGCGCGGCACGCTCGCGCTCATCAAAGAAGCGGCTCTCGTGCCAGGCCGGCAGCGTGTCGAGCTTGCGCGGTTCGATGCCGGCCTTGCGCAGTGCGGTGGCATGCATGTCCATGCAGTAGCCGCAGCCGTTGATCTGCGATACGCGCAGGAACACCAGCTCCTGCAGTTCGTGCTCGATGGAGCTGTCATGCACGGCCTTGCTGGTGGCCAGCAGGCCCTTGAATGCATCGGCGGCGAGACGGGTGTAGGGCACGCGGGGGAAGGTGGTAGCGGACATCAGGTTTCTCCAGACAGCCACGATGGCCGTCTTTCGTTACAAGGACGCAGCAGCGGCTTCGTGCGTGACAAGTGGGGGCAACTTTTCTGGATTGAGCACGCTGTAGACGGCAGCGATGCGCCCATCCACCACTTCGATGGTGGTGAATGAGGCCAGCCTGCCTCCGGCGAAGCGCAGGATTGCCAGTTCGCCGTTGACGTAGCCAAGTTGGGCGGGCAGGGCAGCACCGCGACGGGCGATGGCCCAGTACAGGCGGCCGATGCGCTCGGCGCCGCGCAGCGGGCGGATGGCAGCGGTGACGATGCCGCCACCGTCGGAGAACAGGGCGGCATTGGCATGCAGCAGTGCCTGGATGGCGGGGCTGTCACCACGCTGGGCCGCTTCCATGAAGCGCTGCAGCAGCTGCCTATGCTGTGCCGGCGCTGGCTGGAAGCGTGGTGCACCGGCCTGCAGGCGCTGCTTGGCCCGGCGCACCAGTTGCCGGCAATTGGCCTCGCTGTGTCCAAGCAGGCTGCCGATCTGGCGGTAATCGTGGTCGAAGGCCTCTTTCAGCAGGAAAGCGGCGCGCTCGTCCGGGCTCAGTTGCTCCAGCAGGGCCAGGAAGGCGACGGAGACCTCGTTGGCGATGGCGTGGATCTGTGCTGGGTCCGCTTCGGTGTCGGATGCCAGTTCGACCTGCAAAGGTTCCGGCAGCCATGGGCCCACGTAACGCTGGCGTTCCCGCTTGGCCGCGCGCAGGCGGTCCAGGCTGAGTCGCGTGGTCGCAGTGACCAGCCAAGCTTCGGCATCACGGATCTCGGCGGTGTCGCTGCCCGCCCAGCGCAGCCAGGCGTCCTGCAACACGTCCTCGGCATCGGCGCGGCTGCCCAGCATGCGGTAGGCCAGTGCCAGCAGGCGCGGGCGATGGGTCTGGAAGATGGATTCGGGGTTCATGAAGGCAGGACGGCGCGGGGCGGGCTGGCGTGACAGTGCCACTTTGCCTGAACAAGATCCGGCTGTTGTAGGAGCGGGGGGGGGGGGGGGGGGGGGGGGGGCGGGGGCGCGGGGGGGGGGGGGGGGGGGGCGGCGGGCCGCGCCCGCCCCGGCGCCCCCCCGCGGGCGGCGGCCGCGCCGGCGCGCCGGGGGGGGG
>NZ_JBRRDY010000067.1:0-6204 GCF_056759935.1 Stenotrophomonas sp. STEN035 | reverse complement strand
CCCCCCCCCCCCCGCGGCGGCGCGCGGGGGGGGCGCGGCCCCCCCCCCCCCCCCCGCCCCCCCGGGGCCGCCCGCCGCCGCCCCCCCCCCCCGCCCCCCCCCCCCCCCCCACTACAGGCGTTCGGCGCTCAGCGTTGGCAATACCCGCACCACACCGTTGCCCGCTGGCCAATGCTGGCATAGCGCAGCGCACGCCCACATTGCTTGCAGTTCTCGCCTTCGCGCCCGTACACCAGCAGCTCCTGCTCGAAGTAACCCGGCGCACCATCAGGGCTGATGAAGTCGCGCAAGGTGGTCCCGCCACGGGTGATCGCGTGACCCAGGATTTCCTTCACCGCATCCGCCAACCGCTGATAGCGCGCCCGCGATACCTTGCCGGCTTCACGCAGGGGATTGATACCTGCCATGAACAGACTTTCCGCCGCATAGATATTGCCGACGCCGACGACAATGCCCTGGTCCATCAGGAAGGTCTTGATCGGCGCTTTGCGGCCACGGCTGCGCTGGAACAGATAATCGCCGTCGAAGTCATCCTCCAGCGGTTCCGGACCAAGTCCAGCCAGCAGCTCGTGCGTTTCGCCTGCAGGCTGCCATAACAGGCAACCAAACCGACGCGGATCGTTGAAGCGCAGCAGGCGACCGTCTTCCAGGCTGATATCCACATGGTCGTGCGCACGCACTGGTGTATCGCCAGGCAACACGCGCAGGCTGCCGGACATGCCCAGATGCAGCACTGCACTGCCCAGTCCGGTATCCAGCAACAGGTATTTGGCGCGACGACGGATTGCCTCGATACGCTGGCCCGGCAGCAGCTGTTCGATCTCGGCGGGAATCGGCCAGCGCAGGTCCGGCCTGCGCAGGATCACACCGTGGATGCGACGGCCCACCAGATATGGCTCCAGCCCGCGTCGGGTGGTTTCTACTTCGGGTAGTTCTGGCATGCAGGCCTCAAAGCGTAGGTATCTGACTGTTCTTGTGGGAACGGCGTGAGCCGTGAAGCTGGTGGTGGCGAACGACGGACCTGTATCGATTGCAATGTGCTATCGGCTTCGGTTGGATTGGAGGCTTCGCGGCTTACGCCGCTCCCACATCCCGCATTTCATGGGTTGTAAGTCAACGCGGTGGCGCCATCAGCTCGCGGGCGCTCAGGTAACCATCGCTGTTGGCATCCTGGCGGGCGAAGCGGGCCAGGATCACCTGGCGCTGTTCTTCGCGGGTAATCGGTTTGCCACGGCCACCCGGCTGTTCTTCGGGCTGCAGGACGCCATCACCGTTGCGGTCCATCTTGTCAAAAGCGTACAGCATCCACTGCAGGTATTCGTCCGGGCTGACCCGGCCATCACCATCGCTGTCCATGCGTTGCAGGTAGGCGTTGGTGTCCTGCACCTGGGCGATGGCTGGCAACCAAGCACATAGCAGGAAAAGAACGGAAAGAGTCTTCATGCGGCGCTGAGCGAATAGCCTTTCAGACGCGCTGCATAGGCCTGCAATGCAGCGCTGCCACTGGCTTCGGCTTCCTGGCACCACTGCTGCAACTGGCGCAGGCGCTCGGCGGCGTCATGGCTGCGGGCTTCCAATAACGCCGACAGGCGCGCACGGTGCTCGACCAACAACTGGATGCGCGGGCGCTGCTGCACCCAGCTCTGCAACTGCGCGCGGCAATCGGGTTTGAGCCAGCGACCATCATTGACCAGGCCCTTGCGCATGCGCCGCGGCAACAGCTTGCGCAGCTTGGCACCCGCTGCAGCAGCCTCATCCTTCAAGGCAGGCGCGAATACATTGCGCTGGTAATCGGTCATCGCCTGGAAGCGATGCGACAACAAGGCTTTCAAGGTGTCTGCATCGGGCACGGCGATATTCGGACGGATGTCCATGCTCGGCGCCACCCGCAACACCTTGGCCAGGCGCAGGAACTGCAGCAGGCGGATCACCTGCCAGCCGATGTCGAACTCCCAGCGCCGCATCGAGAAGCGCGCCGAGCTGGGGAAGGCATGATGGTTGTTGTGCAGTTCTTCGCCGCCGATCCAGAACGCCCACGGGGTGAGGTTGGTCGAAGTATCGGCCGACTCGAAATTGCGATAGCCCCACCAATGGCCAAGGCCATTGACCACGCCTGCGGCCCAGAACGGAATCCATGCCATCTGGATCGCCCACAAGGCGATGCCGGGCAGGCCGAACAACACGGTGTTGATCACGAACAGCAGGATCGGGCCGAGATTGGCATGCGGGGTATACAGCCTGCGTTCGATCCAGTCTTCCGGCGCACCACGCCCGTACTGCTCGATATCACCACGCAGCGTGCGGGCTTCACGGTACAACTCCACGCCGCGCCAGAACACGTTGCGGATGCCCTTGGTGACGGGGCTGTGCGGGTCCTCCTCGGTCTCGACCTTGGCGTGGTGCTTGCGGTGGATGGCCACCCACTCGCGGGTGATCATCGAGGTGGTCAGCCACACCCAGAAGCGGAAGAAGTGCGACACCAGCGGATGGAAATCCACACCGCGATGGGCCTGGCTGCGGTGCAGGTACAAGGTGACCGCGAAGATGGTGAGCTGGGTGAACACCAGCAGCACCGCCAGCATGCCCCACCAGCCCAGGCCGACGATGCCAGCGGTGAGGAAATCGAGCAGGGCGTCGGACATCACGAGGTACTCCAGGCAGTCGGTGCCAGATGAAACAACTGCTACACATGATGGGGGCTGTCGGCGCAAACTTCATCCACCGGCGGCAGGTCCGTTGGTCGAATCCTCAGCTGCCACCTACTCCTGAATGTCCATTGCACCCGCCGCCGAAGCGGCCCCCCTGATCGAACTGGACCATGCCTGCGTCGTCCGCGGCCAGGTCCGCGTGCTGCACGAACTGAACCTGCGTATCGAACAGGGCCAGCACACTGCCATCCTCGGGCCGAACGGCTGCGGCAAGTCCTCATTCATCAAGCTGATCACGCGTGAGCTTTATCCCTTGGCGCGCGCCGACGGCCATGTGCCGGTCAAGGTGATGGGGCAGACCCGCTGGCAGGTGGACCGGCTGCGCGCGCAGCTGGGCATCGTCACCGGTGACCTGTCCAGCAACCTCTCCAGCATGCCTGGGCTGACCGTTGAGGAAGCGGTGATCGCCGGCTTCTTTGCCAGCTTTGTGGTGCCTGCGCACCGCGACGTCACCGACGTCATGCGCCAGCGCGCGCGGCATGCGCTGGAACTGGCGCGCGCCACGCCCTTGCTGGGCCGCAGTTATGCCGAGCTGTCAGCCGGTGAAACCCGCCGCGTTCTGATCGCCCGTGCACTGGTCAATCAGCCAAAAGCATTGCTGCTGGACGAACCCTCCACCGGTCTGGACCTCATCTCGCGCCAGCATCTGGTCGACAGCATGCGCAACCTTGCCCAGCAGGGCATCACCCTGGTGCTGGTCACCCACCACATCGAGGAAGTGATCCCCGAGATCAACCGCGTGGTGCTGATGAAGGGCGGCCGCATTTTTGCTGACGGCAGCCGTACTGAACTACTGCGCTCGGCCCCACTGTCGGAGGTGTTCGGTGGGCCGATCGAAGTGCGCGAGGATGACGGGCGGATGTCGGCCTGGGTGGGCCACCTGTAGCTTTCCCAGCGAAGAGCACCCCTCCCCAGCCCTCCCCTTGCCTTCGGCAAAGGGAGGGGGCAGAGTGCGGCTGTTGGTGCGATGATGCCCGCCCGCTCCCGTAATCCCGTTGTCGTCGCAATGTCATTTCCCGTTTCCCCGCTGCGCCTTGGCGCCGCCCTCGCGCTGGCCGCCGTGCTCAGCGCCTGTTCCAGCACCCCCATCCTGCCCTCCATCGCAGGCGGCGACTCCGGCAGCAAGGTCACCGGCTATCTGGTTGGCAGCTCCATCCCCGACAGCCTTGCCCTGAGCCCGGCACCACCGGCGCCCGGCTCGGCATCGGCACAGCTGGACGAAGCCGTCGCCAGCCAGGCCCTGAGCATGCAAGGCAGCGCGCGCTTCGCGCAGGCCCATACCGATGCCGATCTGAGCTTCCCGGCCGGCGCCGATCAGTTCAGCTGCGCGCTCGGCGTGGCGGTCACCGCCAAGACCACCCCGGTGCTGTACCGCCTGCTGGAACGCAGCCGCATCGACGCCAGCGCGGCTACCAAGGCCGCGAAAACGCACTACCAGCGGCCGCGTCCGTTCATGGTCAACAACGCACCGACCTGTACGCCGGACGATGAGGAAGGCCTGCGCAAGAGTGGCTCCTACCCGTCTGGGCATACGTCGATTGGTTGGGCCTGGGGCCTGATCCTGTCGGAGATCGACCCTGAGCATGCCACCGCGTTGATCGAACGCGGTCGCAACTACGGCCACAGCCGCCTGGTCTGCAACGTGCATTGGTATAGCGATGTGCAGCAGGGCCAGTTCATGGGTGCGGCCACGGTCGCGCGCTTGCACGACAACCCGGCGTTTGTCGCCGATCTGGCCAAGGCACGCGAAGAGCTTGCCCACGCACGCACGCTCAAGCTGCCGCTGCCGCGCGATTGCGCCGCGGAAACCGCAGCGCTGACGTCGGACATCCCCGAAGCCCGCTGAGCAGTACCAAATGTAGTGCCGAGCCATGCTCGGCAGGGGCCTTCCCAGGAAGAACCAGCAGACCTTGGTAGTGCCGAGCCAAGCTCGGCACCACGGCCCAAGTGACCCGATTCTTTTGGGAGCGGGGTAATCCCCCAACCCAGCCTTGCGTGAACCGCAGGCATGCACGCAATCTGATCGGCTATCAGCTTCGCGGCTGACGCCGCTCCCACAGGCCCATCGTTCGGCAGGGCTACCGGTAACGCCCCAGCCGAGCATGGCTCGGCTCTACAGTTGCACGATGGTTTCCGACGTCACTGCCTTGCTCTGTGATGGGCATCTGCGGTTACAGTCCGGGGTCCTCTCATTACGGGACCTCTCATGCCTGTATTCCTTCGCAGTCCACGCCTGCATGCGCTGTTGTTCGCCGCATTGCTGCCCTTCGCTGTGCAAGCACAACCACCGCGCCTGATAGGCTATGTGATGGACAGCCCCGAGCCGCTGCAGCTGTCTGCACGCAAGCTCGACGTGGTGAACTTCGCCTTCGCCGTGGTTCGCCTCGACGGCACCGTCTACCTGCCCGAAAGCGTCGATCCAGCACGCCTGCACGCCGTGGTCGCCAAGCGCACGGACAACCCCTCACTGCAGATCGTCTTGTCGATTGGTGGCTGGGGTGCCGGCAACTTCTCTGAAGCCGCCGCCACTGCACCGGCACGCGCGCGCTTCATCGACAGCAGCGTCGCGCTGATGCACCAGTTCAAACTCGATGGCCTGGATATCGACTGGGAATACCCCACGCTCGGTGATGCCGACATCAGCCACAGTCCGGATGATCGCCAGAACTTCACCGCGTTGTTGGAAGAACTGCGCGCGCGCCTGGATCGCGAAGGCAACGGCAAGCATCACTACCTGCTGACCATCGCCGCCGCCGAAGGCCGCGCAGCCGAAGGCCTCGAGCTTCCACGCATCGCCAAGTCATTGGATTGGATCAATCTGATGACCTACGACTTCTACGGCAGCCTGACCAAGACCACCGGCCATCACTCCGGGCTTGCGCGCTCATCGCTGGCTACGCCGCAGGGCCGCACCACCGTGGATGCGGTGAAGTACTTCCTCGATGCCGGCGTGCCTGCCGAGAAGATCAACATCGGTGTGCCGTTCTACGGCCGTACGTTTGGTGATGTCGGCACGGACAACAATGGTCGCTTCCAGAAGTTCACCAAGGAAGGCGGCTTCATCACCTGGCGTGACATCGTCCATACCCGCCTCAATGCGCCGGACTGGCAACGTCATTGGGATGACGAGGCGCAGGTGCCGTGGCTGTGGAATGCCAAGGAGCGACGCATGATCAGCTACGACGATCCGCAATCGCTGCTGATCAAGGCCAACTTCGTGAAGCAGCAGGGCCTTGGCGGCATCATGTATTGGGAACAACGCGGTGATGACAACGAGCAGCTGCTTGATGTGTTGCATGAGGCGTTGCGTGCTGACCCGGTAGTGCCGAGCCATGCTCGGCAGGAGCTTCACCGGTAGCTCCAACCGTAGTTCCGAGTCACGCTCGGCAGAGACTTCACCGACCTAGCTTTGTGGGGGGCGGGGGCAACGCCGGCCCCCGCGTGCTTGGTAGACCCACACCAACCACGGCGGGGAGGGGGAGGGGGGGTGCGGGGG
>NZ_JBRRDY010000066.1:0-7150 GCF_056759935.1 Stenotrophomonas sp. STEN035 | reverse complement strand
GACGCCCGCCCCGCTCCCCGCCCGCGCGGGGCGGCAACCCTCCTTAAAAGCCGGGGGGGGCCGGGGGTCTCCCCACCCCCGCCGGCGCCCGACCCCGGTTTTAACCCCGATTTCCGCACTCAGCTATGCTTGCGCCCCCTAGCAAGACCAGAGCCCCAACCGTGTCCGACGCCAGCCAGACCCCCGATTTCCCTATCCTCGACGCCGCCCAGGCGCGCGTGCTGGGCTGCCTGATCGAGAAGGAGGCCACAACCCCGGATACCTATCCGCTGACGGTCAATGCCGCCCAGGTAGCCGCCAACCAGAAGACCGCCCGCGAGCCGGTGATGAATCTGGACCCCGGCAAGGTGCAGCACGCACTGCGCCAGTTGGAGACGCTGGGTCTGGTGCGCCAGCACTTCGCCTCGCGCGCCGACCGCTACGAACACCTGACCGGGCCCAAGCTCGACCTGCCGCGTCAGCAGGTCGCCCTGCTCGGCTTGCTGTTGCTGCGCGGCCCGCAGACCGCCGGTGAGCTGACCACCCGCAGCGAGCGCATGGCCAAGTTCGCCGATGCCGCCGACCTGCGCCACCAGCTGGAACGCTTGCAGCAGCGCGGCCTGGTTGTGCAGCTGCCGCGCGGCTCCGGCCAGCGCGAAGACCGCTTCATGCACCTGCTGTGTGGCGCAGTTGATGTGGATGCACTGGCGGCGCAGTACCGTGCGCCGTCGGGTTCTGCCGCCACCGTCGATAACAGCGCTTTGGAAGAGCGCGTGCAGCAGTTGGAAGCCACCGTCGCTGCGCTGCAGGAACAACTAGCAGCCTTGCAGGAACAGTTGGGCGGCTGAGCCGGCTCAGCCTTATGGCGTGTTGACGAACAGCAGCAGCTGTTCGTCCTCGCCCGGCAGCATCACCGTGCCGCCATCAGCGAAGCCGAGCTTTTCCAGCAAGGCCACTGAGCGCGCATTGCCCTGCGAGACAATCGCACGCAGTTCGCCCAGGCCCAGTGTGCCGCGGGCGTAATCAAGCACCGCCTGCACCGCCTCTCGTGCATAGCCTTGGCCCGTATAAGGCGACAGCAAGGCGTAGCCGACATCGGCACTAGGCAGGCCCGGTCGCCGCACCAAGCCGGCATTGCCGAGCCAGGCGCCATCGCTACGCCGTTCAATCGCATACATGCCGAAGCCATGCGCGGCATAGCTGCCGAAGGTGTGCTTGCGCACGTACTCGCGAGCTTCCTCCACAGTGCGCACGCCGCGGTCGCCGATGAATTCGTGGAAGCCCGGTTCGTTGAGCAATTGCAGCATCGCGGCGGCATCGCCGTCGTCGTCGCGTAGCAGGCGCAGTTGCAGGCGTTCGGTCTGGATCAGGGACATGGTGGACTCGTTGCTTCTGCCCCCTCCCTTCTGCGTAGCAGAGGGGAGGGCTGGGGAGGGGTGCTTTTGATTCTTGCCGGTAGAGCCTCTGCCGAGCATGGCTCGGTACTACCTCCTAAAGCAAAGGGGGGCTGTTCGCAGAGAGCCTTAATCAAAGCGCAAAGCCAAGGGCCAAAGCTACCCCCTCCCAGCCTCCCCCTTGGCTTCGCCAAAGGGGAGGGGCAAAGCATCAATCAAACAGCGCTTGAATCGCTGCCAATCCGGCCTTGGCGCGCTCCTGCTTGTGCGCGGCATCGGCCACCGGATCGGCGCCATCGCGCTGGATCTCACCGGCAGGAATCTCATCGAAAAACCGGCTCGGCTTGAGCCGGATGTGCTCGCCAAACTTGCGCGTCAAACGACTGAAACTCATCCACAGCTGGATCTTGGCGCGGGTGATGCCCACGTACAGCAGGCGCCGTTCTTCCTGCAGGTTGCCTTCATCCAGGCTGACCTGATGCGGCAGCACGCCGTCCTCGCAGCCAACGATGAACACATACGGAAATTCCAGGCCCTTGGACGCATGCAACGTCATCATCCGCACCTGGTTGCCGCCGTCGTCCTTGTCGTTACGCGAAATCAGCGCCAGCTGCGCGGCCATGTCGGCGGCGCTGGCACCTCGCGGGCCGCTCTCGAACCACGAAGCCAGTTCTTCCAGATTGTTTGCACGACGCTCGTAGCCGGCAGTGTCCTTGGCTGCATTCCGCAGTTCGGCCAACATGCCCGAATCTTTGGACACGCGCCGCACCAGATCGCCTGAGCTCATGCCACGCATGTCCAGCCGCAGCGCGCGCAGGATATCGGTGAACTTGCTCAGGCTATTGGCCGCACGCGGGGTGAGCTGGGCAAGCGCGCCCATGCTTTCAGCAGCCTGTGCCATCGGGATGTCCTTCTCGGACGCCAGCTCGGCCAGCTTGGCCAGCGTGCTGGCGCCGACATCGCGCTTGGGCGACTGCACCGCGCGCATGAAGGCGGTGTCGTCGTCCGGGTTCACGATCAAGCGCAACCACGCCAGCGTATCCTTCACTTCCTGCCGTTCAAGGAACACCGTGCCACCGTTGAGGTGATACGGCACGCCGACCAGCTGCATCGCTTTTTCCAGCGGCCGCGACTGGAAGTTGCCGCGGAACAGGATGCAGAAATCACTCCACGGAATCTTGCGATTGGTGGCGAGGAAGTGGATCTCAGAGGCGACTTTTTCCGCCTCATGTTCACTGTTGCGGCATTCCCACACGCGGATGCGTTCACCGTCGGCCTGATCCGACCACAAGGTTTTCAGGTGCTCGTGCGGGTTGTGTGCGATCAACGCATTGGCCGCGCGCAGCACGCGGTTGGAACAACGGTAGTTCTGTTCCAGCTTGATGATCTGCAGCTTGGGATAATCCACGCCCATCTGCTGCAGGTTTTCAGGATTGGCGCCGCGCCAGGCATAGATCGACTGGTCGTCATCGCCCACGCAGGTGAAGTTGCCGGCGGGCCCAGCCAACTGCTTGAGCAGGCGGTACTGGGCATCATTGGTGTCCTGGCATTCGTCGACCAACAGGTAGCCGATGCGCTCGCGCCAGGCCAGGGCGATATCCGGGTGTTCTTCCAGCACCTGCACCGGCAGACGGATCAGGTCATCGAAATCCACCGCGTTGAACGAGGTCAAACGGGTCTGGTACAGCTCGTAGACCATCGCCGCGTCTTTCTCGCGGTTGCTGCGCGCCGCCGCCATTGCCTGCTCGGGTGACAGGCCGGAGTTCTTGGCCCGCGAGATCAGGTTTTTCATGTCCTCGATGTCATCGG
The DNA here is from genome assembly GCF_056759935.1 of Stenotrophomonas sp. STEN035. Taxonomy (NCBI): domain Bacteria; kingdom Pseudomonadati; phylum Pseudomonadota; class Gammaproteobacteria; order Lysobacterales; family Lysobacteraceae; genus Stenotrophomonas; species Stenotrophomonas sp. STEN035. Next base: position 3,968 of record NZ_JBRRDY010000066.1, on the reverse strand, counting down.
GCTTGGCGTTGGTACCGCCCAGCAAATCCTTGATCTGCGCGCCGGCATCGTCGGCATCGAAGATGGAGAAATTGCGCTTCAAACCCACCTGTTCATGTTCAATCTGCAGGAACTTCAGGCCCAAGGCATGGAAGGTGCAGATGGTGACCTCAGCCGCGTCCTCGGCGCGCAGGCGCTTGGCCACACGCTCGCGCATTTCCTTGGCCGATTTATTGGTAAAGGTGATCGCGGCGATGCGGCGGGCCGGGTAGCGGCGAATGCCTATCAGATGGGCGATTTTCTCGACGATCACGCGCGTCTTGCCACTGCCGGCACCAGCCAGCACCAGCAGAGGACCTTCGGCATGTACAGCCGCCGCGCGTTGAGGGGGATTGAGGGAGTCCAGCATGAACGCCGCGAATGACAACCAATGGGAATTCTACCGGCAATTGGAAGTGGTAGTCTGTCGGAACCTCAGGACGCGGGGCTCGACATGAACAGGATGTGGGCTATTGGGCTGGCGATAATTGCAACTGCTTCCGCAATGACTCTCGCCGTCAATCGTGCGATTGCACAGCCAACGGACCAGCCGGAGAAAATCAACGCGGATTTCGTGGCTTCAGGGTTCCTTTCGTCTCACCCTGATGTTCTCTATCGGCAGTTTGGCCTGGATCTGCTGCATCGTGGACAACACGTAAGAGGTATCAATGCCCTCTTACGCGCCGCGCGCTATGCAGACAAGCCTTCCCAGGCAGTTATCGCCGAAGGTTACTGGCAGGGCCAGTTCGGATTGCCTCGAGACCCTTCCACCGCCTATGCATGGATGGACCTTGCAGCTGAGCGCGGTTACCCCGAACTCCTGACACTACGTGAAAAGTACTGGACTGCGCTCAGCCTAAGCGAGCGCTCCCGTGCCCTGGAACTTGGCCCCTCCATTTACATGCAGTACGGCGACGATGTGGCCAGACCAAGGTTGGCAAAGGTGCTACGCCGCGGGATTCGCGAGGTGACTGGCAGCAGGACGGGGTTTGGCGGCAATTTGACCATCGTCGGGTCGCTTCCAGGAGGCGGCAGTGGTGCTCCCACGGCGGCGAAAGATACAACCATGGTGCCAAGCACCCATATTCCCGGCGGCAAGTTCTATGCCCCAGCGCTCTGGCAGCCTCGACTTTACTTCCAGCAGCAGGACATGGACTGGAGGGATCGACTTGGCCCAACGTTGTATCCCAAGATCACAGTTGGCCCCCCCACCATGGCCCGATGATGCCCCCGCATCACGCACCATCGGGTTCTGCGGGTACCCGCCATGCAGCAATTCGACGCTGATTGGTAAAATGGAGCATGGCCAAGCTCTATTTTTACTATTCGGCGATGAACGCCGGCAAGACCACCACCCTGCTGCAGTCCGCGCACAATTACCGCGAGCGCGGCATGCGTGTCGCCCTGCTGACCCCGCACCTGGACCACCGCGCTGGCACCGGCGTAGTCGCCTCGCGGATCGGCCTGCAGGCCGAAGCCACCACCTTCGAGCGCGATACCGACCTGGAGAAGCTGATCCAGCAGGACATCGCCGCCCACGGCAAGCTCGGCTGCGTGCTGGTGGACGAGGCGCAGTTCCTGAGCAAGTCGCAGGTCTGGCAGCTGTCCGAGGTGGTCGACCAGTTGCGCATCCCGGCGCTGTGTTACGGGCTGCGTACCGACTTCCGTGGCGAGCTGTTCGAAGGCAGCCAATACCTGCTGGCCTGGGCCGACGAGATGCAGGAGATCAAGACCATCTGCCACAGCGGCAAGAAGGCGACGATGACCGTGCGCGTGGACGAGAACGGGTTTGCCGTGCAGGACGGCCCGCAGGTGGAGATCGGCGGCAACGACCGCTATGTGTCGGTGAGCCGCGCAGAGTTCAAGAAGATCACCCGCGGTGAGGGGCGGATTGATCCGATGCAGGCGCCGTTGCCGTTGTAACGAGAACTCGCGGAAGTGATGCGTCCCTTCTCCCGTTCACGGGAGAAGGTGCCCGGAGGGCGGATGAGGGGAGGCGCGAAGCGCTGCTTTGGTCTGAGCCTTAAAAGCTTGCCCTCACCCCAACCCCTCTCCCGTAAACGGGAGAGGGGCTTAAGCAAGAGCTTCAAGCAAAGCCCTCAATACAACGTCCGCTCCGGCGCACCAGCAGCCGGCGGGCTGTACTGGTACAACCACGTCTCGCTCAGGGTCTTGCCGCCGCTGCGCAGGTACAGGCGCACGTCGATCTGATCGGTGCTGCCGTCCGGCGGCACCAGGTCGAACATGGCGCGGTAGCCCTTGATCTCTCGCAGCGGGCGCGCCGATACCACTTCCACGCGGCCACGGCTGGTTTCAACCACCGCCTCGACGTCGGCCTTGTCGATCAGGCTGGCCAGTTCGCCGCCTTCGAAGTCGACCGCGAAACGCCACGAGAAATACTCGCGCTTCTTGCCGATGATGCCGCCCAGGCCGGTGCGGCTGGCCACGCAGTGCGCAAGCGGCGGACGTGCTGGCGGCTCGGCGCCCCAATACAGACGATAGCCGACCAGCAGTTCCTGGCCCGGCTGCGGCTTGGCCTTGGGGTTCCAGAAGGCAACGATGTTATCGAAGGTTTCATCGACAGTGGGAATCTCCACCAGCTGCACCGAACCTTCGCCCCATTGCCCCTTGGGTTCGATCCACAGGCAGGGGCGCTTCTCGTAGAACACGCCGTCGTCCTGGTAATGGTCGAAGTTGCGGTCACGCTGAAGCAGGCCGAAGCCGCGCGGGTTGTTGTCGACGAACATGTTGAAACGCAGGTTGGCCGGATTGCACAGCGGCCGCCAGATCCACTCGCCGGCACCGTTCCACATCGACAGGCCATCGGTATCGTGGATCTCCGGGCGCCAGTCCCAATCCATGCGGCGATCGTTCTCGCCGACCTGGTACATGCTGGTGCACGGCGCGATGCCGAGCCGCTCGATTTCCTTGCGCGGGTACAACGCGCTGTCGATATCCATCAGCAGCACATCGCCATTGGTGATGGCGAAGCGATAGGCACCGGCAACGCTTGGCGAATCCAGCAGACCGTAAACCACCAGCGTGTCCGAGTCGGCTGACGGCTGCTCCAGGTAATAGGCGATGAAGTCCGGGAACTCCTCCGGGCGGCCCATGCCGGTATCGATGGCCAAGCCACGCGCCGACTGCCCGTACTGGCCCTCCTTGCCCACCGCGCGGAAATAGCTGGCGCCAAGGAAGGCGGCGAAGTCGCGGTCGGTATCGCTGCGGGTATTGAGGCGGAAGCCGGCAAAGCCGAGGTCGGCCGGCAACTCGCCATCGTGGATGCCGCTCTTGCCGTAGTTGAAGGCCGCGCCGTCATAGGCCAGCTCCTGCGCCTTGCCGTCGACCACGTCGAACATGCGCACCGGCGAATGGAAGTACAGGCCGAGGTGGAAGAACTTCGCCTGGAACTTGCCGGGCTGGTCAGCCCATAGCGCATGGTCCTGGCGGTAGCCGATGGACTGGTACTGGTCCCAGTCGAGTTTCTCCAGCGCGCCCGGCAGGGTGCGCTTGTGGCTCTTGTACGGCGCCTGCGCCAGCGCACGGGCCTGGCCCTTGAGCGTGGCGAAGTCGAAAGGCTGCGCTTGGCCCAGCCGGCGCAGGCCCAGCTGGGCGGGTTTGCCAGCCGCGCAGGCGCTGAAGGCCGGAAGACCGAATGCCGCCAAGGCGGCAGCGGCGTTGCGCAGGAAGTCGCGTCGTTGCATGGAAAGGCAGGCCGGTAGGGGACCGCAGCATGGTAGGCGGAATTGTGTGAATCGACAGCCTCAAGCGCTCGCCGAATGAACATCCGCTTCAGCCAGCCAACGATAGGCCTACCCCTCCCCAGCCCTCCCCTTGCCTGCGGCAAAGGGAGGGGGCTGATCCTGCGTAGTCCCAAGCCATGCTCGGCAGAGGCTTTCCCGGTAACGCTCCTGCCGAGCCTGGCTCGGCACTACAGGCGTTCGGCGCTC
>NZ_JBRRDY010000065.1:0-7319 GCF_056759935.1 Stenotrophomonas sp. STEN035 | reverse complement strand
GCGTCGGGGGTCGGCCGTGGGGTTGCGTGTTTGGGGGGGGTCATGGGGTGGGGCGTACCGTGGCGGGATGGGCTGGGTTGGGCCGGGAAGGGGTAAGCTTCTAAGCTTGCGCCTGAGCCAGCGGCGATTGCGCCGGCGCCTCCAACAGCTCCGCCGGCAGCTGTTTGAACAATTGCGAGAACTGTTCCAGAAACGCGCCCATCGCTGAACTGCGGCGCCAGACCATGCCGATCCTGCGATTCGGCTGCGGACTACCCGCGAATGGGATCAATCTGACGTTCTCCGAACGCGCCACCGGCGGCTTCACCGCCAGCATCGGCAGCAGGGTGACACCGACGTTGGCCGCGACCATCTGTCGCAGGGTTTCCAGGCTGGTGGCCTGGAACTCGGATTTCTCCAGCGCGCCGGCCATATGGCAGACATCCAACGCCTGATCGCGCAGGCAGTGACCGTCCTGCAACAGCAGCAGGCGTTGGTCGGACAGGTCATCCAGCGTCAGCGAGGGGTGGGTGGTCAGTGGGTGGCCTTCCGGGGCGGCCAGCACGAATGGTTCCTCGAACAGGAATTCGGTGTGCAACTGCTCGTCGGCGATTGGCAGCGCCAGTATTGCGGCATCGAGCTGGCCGTTGCGCAGCTGCGCCATCAGCACATCGCTCTTTTCCTCGACCAGCAGCATCTCCAGCTGCGGGAAGCGCTGGCGGATCGCCGGCACCACATGCGGCAGCAGATACGGGCCGAGGGTCGGGAAAATTCCCAAACGCACGGTGCCGGCTTCCGGGTCGCGCGCGCGGCGTGCGGCTTCCTTCATCTGCTCCACTTCGGCAACGATATTGCGCGCACGCGCGGCAGCTTCGCGGCCGGCCGGGGTCAGCATCACCTTGCGCGGGGCACGCTCCACCAGCGGCACGCCCAGTTCTTCTTCCAGCTTCTTGATCTGGGTGGACAGGGTGGGCTGGCTGACGAAGCTGGCCGCAGCGGCACGGCCGAAGTGCTTGTGCTCGGCCAACGCCACCAGGTATTTCAGGTCACGAAGGTTCATGTCGGGCTCCGCTCATGCAGGCGCCGGCAGCTGCCGGCGCGGTCAAATCAAAGCCCCGCAACGCGGGGCTTTGAGGGCTTCATGCGGTTGCTGTCTCTACCGCTGCAGGCTGCAGCACCGGCGTACGGATCAGATGATCGAAGGCGCTGAGTGCGGCAGTCGAGCCTGCGCCCATCGCGATGATGATCTGCTTGTACGGCACCGTGGTGCAGTCGCCTGCCGCAAACACGCCCGGCACATTGGTCTGGCCGCGATCATCGATGATGATCTCGCCGCGACCGCTCAGCTCCACCGTGCCACGCAGCCACTCGGTGTTCGGCAGCAGGCCGATCTGCACGAAGATGCCTTCCAGCTCGACCCGGTGCGAATCGCCACCGACGCGGTCGGTATAGACCAGACCGTTGACCTTCTGGCCGTCGCCCAGCACTTCGGTGGTCTGTGCGTTGAGCACCACCTTCACGTTGGGCAGGCTGTTGAGCTTGGCCTGCAGCACCTGGTCGGCACGCAGCTTGCTGTCGAACTCGAACACGGTGACGTGGCTGACGATGCCGGCCAGGTCGATGGCCGCTTCCACGCCGGAGTTGCCGCCGCCGATCACCGCCACGCGCTTGCCCTTGAACAGCGGGCCGTCACAGTGCGGGCAGTACGCCACGCCCTTGTTGCGGTACTCGTCCTCACCCGGCACGTTCATCTGCCGCCAGCGGGCGCCGGTGGACAGGATCACCGTTTTGGACTTCAGCGAGGCGCCGTTCTCCAGCTGCACTTCGACCAGACCATCGGCACCGGCCGGCACCAGCTTGGCCGCGCGCTGCAGGTTCATGATGTCCACCTCGTACTCACGTACGTGGGCTTCCAGCGCGGCAGCCAGCTTCGGGCCTTCGGTGTGCTGCACCGAGATGAAGTTCTCGATCGCCATGGTGTCCAGCACCTGGCCGCCGAAACGCTCGGCAGCAACGCCGGTGCGGATGCCCTTGCGTGCGGCGTAGATCGCCGCTGCAGCACCGGCCGGGCCACCGCCCACCACCAGCACGTCGAATGCATCCTTGGCCTTGATCTTCTCGGCCTCGCGGGCAACGGCGCCGGTGTCGAGCTTGGCGACGATCTGCTCCAGGCTCATGCGGCCGGAGTCGAACATCTCGCCACCCTGGAACACCATCGGCACCGCCATCACCTGGCGCTGTTCCACTTCCTGCTGGAACGTACCGCCCTCGATCACCGTGGTGCTGATCTTCGGGTTCAGGATCGCCATCAGCGCCAGCGCCTGCACCACGTCCGGGCAGTTGTGGCAGGTCAGCGACATATAGACGTCGAAGCTGTACTCGCCGTCGATCGCGGTGATGCTGTCGATGACGTCCTGCGCGACCTTCGGCGGATGGCCGCCGGTCCACAGCAGGGCCAGGACCAGCGATTCGAATTCGTGGCCCAGTGGCAGGCCGGCGAAACGCACGCCATGGTTCTGGCCTTCGCGGGCGATCACGAACGAGGGCTTGCGCGCATCGTTGCCGGAAGTGTCCAACGTGATCTTGCCGCCGCCGGCCGCGACGATATCGTCAAGCAGGCCGCGCATGTCCTGGCTGGCGCTGCTGTCGTCGAGCGAGGCGATCAGGCGCAGTGGCTGGCGCAGCAGGCCCATGTACTGCTGCAGCTGGGTCTTGAGGCTGTCGTCGAGCACGGTCAACTCCTTCGTTGAGGCAAAGCGGGGGAGTGACGCCCCTGCGTCAAGCGGGGCGCCAGTAAAAAGTAGGGGTGAACCGCAGCGGGCTGCGTGGCGTGCGGGCGTGGTGCTGGCTGGCATCAACACGCTGCGGTTCACCCCCACGCCCGCCGCGAGGGCGGGGTGGGAGCGGCTACGACTTAGATCTTGCCGACCAGGTCCAGCGACGGGGTCAGGGTCTTTTCGCCTTCCTTCCACTTGGCCGGGCACACTTCGTTCGGGTGTGCGGCGGTGAACTGGGCAGCCTTCAGCTTGCGCAGGGTCTCGGAGACGTCACGGGCGATCTCGTTGGAGTGGATCTCCGAGGTCTTGATCACGCCTTCCGGGTTGATCACGAAGGTGCCACGCAGGGCCAGGCCTTCTTCCGGGATGTGCACGCCGAAGGCGTTGGTCAGCTGATGGGTCGGGTCGCCAACCAGCGGGAACTTGGCCTTGCCCACGGCCGGCGAGGTTTCGTGCCATACCTTGTGCGAGAAGTGGGTATCGGTGGTCACGATGTAGACCTCGGCACCGGCCTTCTGGAACTCGGCATAGTTGTCAGCGGCGTCTTCAATCTCGGTCGGGCAGTTGAAGGTGAAGGCTGCCGGCATGAAGATCAGGACCGACCACTTGCCCTTCAGCGATTCGTCGGTGACTTCAATGAACTTGCCGTTGTGGAAAGCATTGACCTTGAACGGCTGGACCTGGGTGTTGATAAGGGACATGAAGATTCCTCTTGGGTTGTAGGGCGGGGTGAATCGTTGGAGCAAAGACTAATAGGCAGAAACTAATAAAACAAATGAATTGGATGCATCGTATCAATAGATAAAGCCTATCAATCGTTGTTCTGAAGCTGCCTCAAGGCCTGATATCGGGTGCTTTGCGGGCTTTCCAAGCCATCTTCGGCCAAGCTGAACGGCGCGGCATAGACGGGATTAATCCCAAGGCAAGGATCATGGCGGTAGGCAGGGGCGGGCGCGCTGACTATCCTCGCCCTCCTGAAAAGAGCTAGCGAAGAGGTAATGCAGTGTCCACGTTGAAGGTTGCCGAGCTGTTGCGGGAGGCCGCTGGGCGCCTGTCGGGCGAAGATGCCCGCCATGAAGCCGAGCAGTTGCTGATCCACGTGCTGGGTGTGGAGCGGGCCTGGTTGTTCGCCCATGCCACCGACGAGGTGGATGCCGAGGCGGTGGAGCGTTTCGAAGTGCTGGTAGCGCGTCGGGCCGAGGGTCACCCGCTGGCCTATCTGATTGGCCGCCGCGGCTTCTGGACCCTGGACCTGCAGGTCAACACCGCCACCCTGATCCCGCGCCCCGAGACCGAGCTGCTGGTCGAGCAGGCGCTGGCGCGGCTGCCGGCCGATGACATGGTGCGGGTAGCCGACATGGGCACCGGCAGCGGCGCGATTGCCTTGTCGATTGCCAGTGAGCGGCCGCTTGCGACGGTGATGGCGACCGACGTGCTGGGTCCGACCCTGGCAATGGCGGTGAAGAACGCCCAGGCGCACGGGCTGGAAAACGTGTGGTTCCGGCGCGGGCATTGGTATGCAGCGCTGGGCGCGGATCGCTTCGACATGATCGTCAGCAATCCGCCGTATATCGCCGCGGGTGATCCGCATCTGGTGCAGGGTGATCTGCGTTTCGAGCCGCCGCCGGCCCTGGCCTCGGGTGCGGATGGCCTGGATGCGATCCGCGAAATTGTTGCTGGTGCGCATGAGCACCTGGTGCCCGGTGGCTGGTTGCTGCTGGAGCACGGTTGGGATCAGGGCGAGGCCATCCGCGCGCTGCTGGAGCAGGCCGGGTTTGTGGAAGCACAGACGGTGCAGGATCTGGAGCAGCGTGATCGGGTGACGCTGGGGCGTTGGCCTGGTTGAGGTTTAGGTAGTTGTTGCTTTCGCTTTCGCCTTTTTTAGCTCGTCATTCCCGCGAAGGCGGGAATCGCTCTGGGGTTTGCATTTGATTTTGGGGCCAAAGCCAAAGCGATTCCCGCCTTCGCGGGAATGACGGCTTTCAAAACCAAAGCAAAGCGGAAGCAAGAAACAAAGCTAAGGCTAAAGACAAGGCCGCGCCAAAGCAGAGCCAAAAGCACCGCTCCAGCGTGCCATTCAGGTCATTTACTGTCCGCATGACGGCCGCTAAAACCTCCCGTAGCATCGTCATTTCCAAACCGGGGATGCTGATGATCCGTACCGCGTTCGCTGCCGTATTACTGGTCACATCACTGGGCTGCGCCGCAACGCCAGCCACCAGCAAACAAGCTCCCATCCATCCCTTGCGTGAGGGCTCGCCGATGCAGGATGACTTCGCCGATCTGGCGCCCCTGGGTGAGGCCATCGGCGACAGGCGCATCGTCATGCTCGACGAGCTGACCCACGGCGAAGGCAACATCTACGCAAGCAAAGTGCGCACCGTACGTTACCTGCATGAGCGCAAGGGCTTCGACCTGCTGGTGCTGGAAAGCGGGTTGTTTGATGTAACCCGTCTATGGCAGTCACGGTTGCCGCTGCGCGCCAACGCACCGGGCAACATCTTCTACATGTATGCCAACAGCGCCGAGGTGTGGCCGCTGTACGACTATCTGGACGCGCAACGCGATGCGCCGGGTGCGATGCAGCTGGCTGGCTTCGATGGGCGTTTGAGTGGCGGATTCTCACGCCGTCAACTGGTGCCGCAACTGCGAGAACGATTACTGCGTCAGCCACTGGATGAAATGGCCCGGCAGCGCCTGCAGCTGCATTTCCAAAAGATGCAGCAATTGCTTGATGGCAAGCTGGCAATGGCGGACGCCCGCACACGCAAGCGCTTCCTCGAAGATTCGCAATGGCTGCTGCAACTGCTGCCCGCGCCGGACGCCGAGCACGGTGAGGATGTATTCAACAGCGATGGTTTCTGGCGCCGCATCAACGCCAGCCTGCAGCGCATGGCCGAAGTAGCCTGGCAACTGCGGCCCTTCGACGAACACGACCCGGTCATGGCCGGCAACCTGCAATGGTTGTTGGAGCAGGCTTACCCGGGGCGCAAGGCGGTCGTCTGGGGACACTACGCACATCTGAACAAACTTGGCGGCTATCGCGACGGTCATCCGCGCGGCTTCCCGCCGGTGGACAACGTGACCCGCGCCTTGCCGCCCGTGCTGCAGAAGCAGACCTATGTGCTGCATTACGCTGGCGCGCAAGGAAGTTACCTTGACTACATCGATCAGCAGGTTCGCAAGGTGGACGCACGGCCGTTGCAGCTGGAGTCGCGCTTGACTGCCGGTACCGCGGCCGCAGCGGTGTTCGTGGACCTGTATGCAGGCAGTTTGCCCAGCGAGGACGACCCGGCCAGCCGGCTCTGGGGCATGGACTACGCAGACGAATTGACGCTGCCTGAAGCACGGCAACGATTCGACGGCATCTGGCTGCTAAATGGCATCACCCCGGCAACCTACGCATCGCCTTGATGGAGTGCGGCAGCGCAGACAAGACCGCAACATCGCTGCGTTAAACTAGCCGTCCTGTTCCCAGCGAGGCTGCCATGCGCACGCTCTACCCCGCCATCGAGCCCTACGACACCGGCACGCTCAAGGTCGACGACCGCCATACGCTGTATTTCGAACAATGCGGTAATCCCAACGGCAAGCCGGTGGTGATGCTGCACGGCGGCCCCGGTGGCGGCTGCAGTGACAAGATGCGCCAGTTCCACGACCCGTCCAAGTACCGCATCATCCTGTTCGATCAGCGTGGCTCGGGCCGTTCCACCCCGCATGCCGATCTGGTCGACAACACCACCTGGGATCTGGTCGCCGACATCGAGAAGCTGCGCGAGAAGCTCGGCGTCGACAGCTGGCAGGTATTCGGTGGCAGCTGGGGTTCGACGCTGGCGCTGGCCTATGCCGAAACCCATCCGCAGCGGGTGACCGAGCTGGTGCTGCGCGGCATCTTCATGCTGCGCCGCTGGGAGCTGGAATGGTTCTACCAGGAAGGTGCCAACCGTCTGTTCCCGGATGCCTGGGAGCATTACCTGAAGCCGATCCCGGCGGTGGAGCGCCACGACCTGATCTCGGCCTTCCATCGCCGTCTCACCAGCGATGACGAAGCGACCCGTCTTGCCGCCGCCAAAGCCTGGAGCGTGTGGGAAGGCGCCACCAGCTTCCTGCATGTGGACGATGACTTCGTCAATAGCCACGAGGACCCCCAGTTTGCGCTGGCCTTCGCACGCATCGAGAACCATTACTTCGTCAACGGCGGCTTCTTCGAAGTGGAAGACCAGTTGCTGCGCGACGCGCACAAGATTGCCCACATCCCGGGCGTGATCGTGCACGGCCGTTACGACGTGGTCTGCCCGCTGGCCAATGCCTGGGAACTGCACAAGGCCTGGCCGAAGGCGCAGTTGCAGATCAGTCCCGCGTCGGGCCACTCGGCATTTGAAGCCGAGAACGTCGACGCACTGGTACGCGCAACCGACAGCTTCGCCGGTTGATAAGCGGGCCCCTGTAGTGGGGGGGGGGGGGGGGGGGGGGGGGGGCGGGGGGGGACGGGGTTGTGGGGTGGGGGTGGGGGGGGGGGGCGGGGGGGCGGGGCGGGGGGGGGTACGGAGGAGAGAGTCATGG
>NZ_JBRRDY010000064.1:0-7878 GCF_056759935.1 Stenotrophomonas sp. STEN035 | reverse complement strand
CGCACAAGGTCCCGGACCTCCCTATCCCCACCATCCACTACATCGTCTGGCCCTCCCTCCCCGCCCAAGCGCCCACCCCCCACACCCCCGGCCGGCGCCCCCCCCCCCACTACACCCCCTCCCTTTCGCGCAGCGAAGGGGAGGGTTGGGGAGGGGTAGGCTCTTCGCTGGCTGACACAGCAATGGCTTCGCGGCTTACGCCGCTCCTACATTCTCGGCGCCGACGCGCGCCGCAACGCGAGGTTGTAGGTGGTCGCATAGATGGCCGTGACCGACAACGGCACCACGATCGTACGCAGTATCTCCGGCGTACCAGCCAACCAGTGAATGCTGCCGAGCAGACTCAATGAGGCGAGGACAGCCACCAGCGGCGGCACCCAATAGCCGGACCTCCCCGGCAAGCGGGCGGACAGCGCCTCGATCATGCGTTTCAGGAACAAGGTGATCAACGCCGACAACGTGCCCTGCACCACTCCCGCAATCAACGGCCGCGGCATCGGATGTGCCAGATTGGCGAACGTGGCCCAGCTGCCCATGGCAATAAAGGCCACGGCCATGTGCAAGACACTATTGCGAGCTGCTGCGGCAGTAGTTGGCGACACGCGTGTGATCCTATGGGCAGAGCAGTAGAACGACGCTGCAGCATGACGGATGCAGCAGCCATGATTCAACTCACCCATGCCGCCCAAGCTGGAGGAGCAACAAGAACAGACTGACAATGCCAGCCTGGCACTCGGATCAGCAGCCAATAACCACAGTCAGATTGTGAACATCGCGCAGATGAGACCGTTTAATCTCCATGCGATATGCAAGCGCAGGGGCAGCGACGTAGCCACCAGTAACTTCAACTCACTGCTCCAGACCAAGAAACACCCGCATGCGCGCCAACTCCGTGTCCAACTCCTGGAAAAACGCAGCATCCCGCGGAGCTCGCCCTTCGACGTACTGCAGCTGAGCACTCAACGCGCCCGCGGCAACCGAAAGATTGCCCCATCCGATTACCCGATCACCCCACAGCAGCGGCAAAGCGTAGTAGCCAAGCTTGCGCTTGGGTGCCGGCGTGTACGCCTCGAAGCGATACGCCCAGCGCCAAAACAACTCGAAACGGCGGCGATCCCATACCACCGGGTCGAACGGCGTCAGCAGCCGAACCTGCGCGTCCGGCTTCCAGCGGCTGCTCTGCGCACGCTCATCCGCTGGCCAAACCCAATCCACACCATCCACCCGCGCACGCTGCAGACGTTGCCTGGCACGCGCAAGCGCCCCCTTGCGCGCGTCTCTCCACTGCGGAACGCCGTTGCCAAGGTAGGCCACCAACTGACCGAGACTGGCATCCGGCAACGGCGCGTACTTGCCGACAATCAGGTCGATCAGCGCATCCATGCGCGCATCGATATCGCTCCTGTGCACCGGTGGCGCGGCATCGCGCGTTGCATACACGCGCGTTCCGCCATCGCGTCGCGCCACCCGCAGCAGTCCGCGATAGTGCATGCCGTCGAGCAGCTGGGTACTGGCATTGGACGAGCCACCAAACCAATTGGTGGTCTTGCCATGCGCAAAATGCGCATCCACCTCACGCGGATGGACTGTACCGCGCTCTGCTATGAAGGCCTGCACCGCCTGCGCCTGCTTCCAACGTGCGGGCGTCCATTCCATCCGCGCCTGCCTTGGGTGCATCAAGGCATGGTGCCCACGCGGCAGAAAGCCATAGTTGACGAAGAAATCCTCTTCCAACGGCAGGCGTGGATACCGCCGTTCCAGTTCACCGGCCTGGTAACCGACCACACGATGCCGCAAGGTCAGATCCTGCGCCCGCGCAGGTGCGCGGATTGGATCTGCCTGGACGAAACCCAGCTTGTCGATCGCCCGCATCAAGCTTGTTGGCTTGAACAGTGAGCGGGCAACCGCGTAGCGACGGAGATGATCGAGGGTGACGGCCATGGGTGCATGATGCCAGTAACCGACCCGCCCGGAAGTCGATCCGGGCAGTCATCAAGGCGCTCGCCCCAACCAGTCCACCGATCGGCCGGTCAACGCAGCCCAGTAACAGAGCGACAATAGTACTCAGCCAATGCAAAGCTCAGAGGTCGCTGCTCGGTCAACTTCCACTCGGCCGCAAGCGCTTTGGCATCCACCCGGACCACCTGCCCCTGGACGCCGCGCCGGGCCAGTAGCGCGGGAAGCTTCTTGCCGAACTCACTGGTGTTGGTCTCTTCACTGGCGACGATGCACACAGGCATACCCGGGGCGATAGGCGCTTCTGCGATCATCTCCTCCAAGTCCTCTATGCTGTCCTCATCGTTATCCAACTCATCGATGCCTGCGTCCTCTTCGGAGAGCCGGTACTGCAGATTGTCGGGATCCATCAACATCACCATCAACGATGGCGTATGCGCCGGCTCGACCGCGCACTTGGAAGCTATCGTCCCACCCTGGACATTCGTGACGCTCCCGTCCTGCGCTACCCGCCGGATTGCGATACCGCACTGCCCTCCAGCAAAGTCACGGATCATGTCTCCCTCGTAATCCACACCCGGCTCCGGGACGAAGGTGGTGTTGATGCCGCGACCACGGTTACAACTCCACCCAGAGCCATTGGCGATGTTCGCCTGCAACAGCACGGGCTGGCCAGGCACCAACGGATGCTCCGCGTAATACGGGCTGGCCCACAGCTTGTCGCGAGACGCAAGATTGCGCGTGCTCTCGGTTTCCGGAATACCGAGAGACTCATTTTCCTTCTTCTTTCCGACCAGCGCCCTGAAGTTATGCCCCAGCGAACCAGAGGCCTCGACCTCTTCGTCATACTCGTCCTTGCAACGTGCATTGGTATACATGGTCAGGCCAACGCCGTTCTGCCCGAACAGGCGGATACGCGCGGGCCGATCAACCGTTGCAGCAGACTGCTGCACGGGAACATCTTCTACGGCGTAGGCGTCCGCGCAGGTAAAACCCGCCAGGGCCAGCAACAACAAACGAATCTGCATTTACTCGACTTCCGTTTCGACAAGGATATGAGGAAGGAAAAGCACCCCAGCCACCCGCGCACTTCAGCTGGATAGCGTGAACTGGACTTTCCTGGGAGGGCGATTCTATCGTGCAAATCCAGGACCAGAGTCAGATTTCCTGGACTGGCGGAAGCGGCTGTAGATCCGTTCCAGCATTTCCGCACGGCAACTGACCCGCAGCACCGCGCAGCCTGCAGCCTGCAGCCGCCAGCGTGCGCATCGTCATCGAATCGCCATTGACCGAGCACGTTGTACGAACAACAGCACAAAGCGTGGATCGCCTGCCAGCAGATCGAGCATGTAGACAGACTTCTCGAAGGTGTTACGCATTTCCGTGACAAGCCCGGGCTGTGTGCGCACACCGTAATGCCTGGCCAGCAACATGCTGTACTTGCCGTCCACATTCAGCGCATACAGTTCGCCAGCTAGAACCGTATGTCGCCTTCCTTGGCTACCCAGCCCCGGTGGCAGGCGGCGCACAGGTGAAAACCGAGGTCAGGTTGGAGTTCCCAGAAAAGCAAGCCGCCCCCAACTCCGAAGTTCGCTGACTGAGGAGGCACTCAGATCAAGTGCACACGCACGTGACGTCCCAGCCCCTCAAGCAACAGCAGCAAACGTGAGACTTTTTGCTCAGAGAACTCTGCCAGGCCAACTTTTTCCCGAGCTAAAGAAGCCAACTCTTGCCAGCCGCGCAAACCCAACGCTTACACCGGCTCCTCCCTTTGCGATTCCGATCAGCCCGAAGCGGACATCCAGGCGAGCACCACGACCGCATTGAAGATGGCATGTGCACCGATGCAGAGGATGAGCGACCCAAACCGCACTCTGATTGCGTACAGGCAGACTGAAGCGACAGCAAGCATCACAAACCGCGGAGTCCCGCTATCCCATAGCTCCATTGCCCCATGCGAGATGACAAACAAGACGGTACCTACGATGCACGCAGGTACCGCACCGCTGGCTCGTTGCAGAAGATCAAAGACCAATCCCCTATACAGAAGCTCCTCAAGGACTGGCGCAATCAAGATCGCCGCCACCAACAAGGAGACTCGATCGGAGGGACTTAAGGATTGAACAACTGAATGACTTGCCTCAACCCCGATCACCCAGAACATCAGCCACGTCAAGACCATACAGAGCGCTGTGGGTGCGACCAGCACGGCAAGCGCACGCCAGCCAAGGTTACTTATCAGCTTCAACTCTGACGATAGGCGCCAGCCGAAGAACCGCACCAGCAGAGTGATCAACACAGCTGCGATAACTACAGATGCCACGTAGAAGCCATAGCCACCACTGACTGGCTTTATGCGAATGTTTCGATACACGTCCCCGGTCTGCAGGCCTTGCTGATGCAGATACTGCTTCGCATCGTTGATCTCGTCGGCGACAAAGCGACATCGCACCCAACCGACTCCGTCATTGAATGCTTGCGTTTCGTCAGTACAACGAATGCCCTGATCATCATCCGTTTGGCTCCAATCGACCTCATTGAACTGCAAGGATTTCGGCAGGATGTCAAACGTGACATCCATGGAGTACGGGCCGGCTGCGGCAGACGACAAGGTGACTGCCAGTGCAACAAGTAGAACCGCGGCTGCCGCCAGCCATACCCGCAAAAAGAACGCGATCGCGCGCGAACAATACTTCCCTGTACGCAAAAGTGATGAGCGCAATATCATGTTTGATCGGCCTATTGATTCACATAAGCGGTCGCGCGAACCGCGCTCGATGATCGAAACTCCCCAGTTCGTCAGAACCAGTCGTCGTCATAGGTCCAAACTGACCAGTAGTCACTTGCGCCAATCGGGTAGTAGCCGCCACGCCCATCACTTCTCGCTCGGCGGCGTGACCAACGCACGTGATTCCAAGTACAGCTATTGCAAGCAGCTTCCTTTGAGCAATCACTGCTCTCTCCTTGATAACTTCCTATGTCGCACCGCCGCACGGCGGGCGACTACGCTAGTACTGAATCAATAGCGAGGCTACGAACTTCCGGGGCAATCCGTTCCTGCAAGCATCGAGGTTCCCCTCGTGCGCGATGCACACAGTTGCTCTTGAGTCTGCATATATCCTTTCAGTGCCCATAGGAGGCACGCATGCAAGACAGAACGATCAATGCTTCGCCTTCATCGGACGAGCGCAATAGAAAGGAAATCACTTCACGTGGTGCAGCAGTAGAACCCCGTGCAAATGATCGGGAATCCCGCCCTTGCACGCAATGCGCAGTCCATTCTCAACCAAAGCGATTCGCGCAGGGAGATGACTTGAATATATGTAATGCCCGCTCAAGCCTGAAAATGGCTCGGCCCAACCCAGCGTCAGTATCCAACATTGATTCCACCGCCCCGGAGCCCACACCCTATTTCGTGGCTTCGCGTTTTTCGAGATCCGCGCTGCACTGCATCTCAACCGCATGTTGCACCCGATAGCCGATTTTCCGAGCCATCGCCTCCACGCCATCAAGACGCGCATGCAGAAAGCTATTGGCCGGTAGCAGCGCTCGCACATGCTCGCTGATCGGAATGGACCAGGTCTCCGTTGCCGAACCATGCTCATTGCCGGGTTCGCCCAAGCGCCAAGGCAGCATCAGCGCCTTCTGCGAATCCGAGTACAACACCTGCCGGCGCCCGTCGGCCCAGATCAACTGGATGACCGCGAATGAGTAGTCGTCGATCCAGCTGATGCCGTTGCCGTACAGGTCGTCCACCAGTGCCAGCACGCCCATGTTCTTGACGTATTGGGCGCCTACCAGGCGTTGCGCAGCCTTGCTGCAGCCATTCGGCGGAAAGGTTTCCCAGTCCCCGCTCGGGATCAGCTGGCCGCGACGGTAGCGCGCGGCCACGCCGCGAACGCCGCGCCCACGATCCCAGGCAGGCTGCCAAACCGCTTCAACCAAGGCGGTTATCGCAGCGGCATCGACGTCACGCTGCACGCGCTTGCGACCGCCATTGCGGTCCTCATAGCTGCCTTGCAAGGTGTAGTCCTGCCTGCCGGCCAGCCGCTCGAGCACGAAGCTCTCCTCGATCATGTCCCAGCCCATGTGCTGGTAGCTGATCAGGACGCGGACGGGCAGCTCCTCCCCTTGCGCAGCGGCGGTCGTCGGCAGGATCAGGCCAAGCAGCAGAAGCAGCACCGTCCCGGCCATCCAGTGGCGACGCGGATGCCGCAAGGCTTCAGCGTGCTCCGGGCCTGTACGGCTGAGAAGCGAATACGGAGAGCGAATGCGACGACGTGCGAACAAGGCGCGAATGTCAGCACACCGAGCAAACCATGATCTGTGCAACGCAAGTACGAACCAGAGCCGCATGCCACGTTCCTTGATGTTTGGCCCGCGCCGGTTATTCGGCATGGCCCAAGCGTGCCAGCAGCCCGCCCCCGGCGCAGCCGACTAGTGCACCGTATCCAGCGCCGCGTTAATCCGACTCTGACCCCGGTTTTGCTCTACGCGGTTGCGGCCGGTGTGTTTGCCGCGATAGAGGGCGGCGTCGGCTTGTTGCATGGCGTGAGCCAGGCCGGCTTCGCTGGTGAAGCTGTCGGAGACGCCGATGGTGACGGTGCAGCGCAGGCCATCGTAGCGCGGGCCCTGCAGCATCACTGCCTGCTCGATGCTGCTGCGTACACGCTCGGCCACGCGCAGGGCCGAGGCTTCGTTGGCGCCCACGCAGATGGCGGCAAACTCCTCGCCTCCCAACCGGCAGAGCAGGTCGTCCTTGCGCACCGAGGCGCGCAAGGCCTCGGCCACGCCACAGAGCACCGCGTCGCCGGTCTGATGGCCGTAGTTGTCGTTGATGCGCTTAAAATGGTCGACGTCGATCAGCAGCAAGCGCGCAGTGGTACCCGGCCGCCGGAAACTGGCCTCCAGCGCCGTGCCCAGGCCACGGCGGTTGAGCAGTTGAGTAAGCGGATCGTGGGCAGCAATGCCGCGCAACCTGTCGGTCAGGCGACGCAGCACCAGCCAGACGATCGATGGCGGCAGGATGGTCGCCAACGAGCACATATAGACATAGAAGATCATCGAGAACTGGTCGTCCATGCTCAGCGCCTCGAAGCCGCCGGACAGCAGCTTGACGATCTTGATGATGTTCAGCACGCAGATACCGCTGATCAAGCCGGCAAACAACAGCACCTCACCGCGCAGGTCCCTGGCGAAGCTGCGCACGCCGTATAGCAGCACCGCCACCATGCCGACGAAGGACACCGCACAGGTGCCGGCCAGCAGCACATAACGCGCCACCGGACCGAGCGTCCAGTCCACCAGGATCTGCAGCAGGCTGTAGCCCACGGCCAGGTACAGCAAGGGCACCGCCAGTGGCGTGGAGCGGCCAAAGAACCGCGCCCCACCCACGCAATACGCCAGCAGCGAGCACAGCGTGAGCGTGTGGTTGACCATGCTCAGCCAGCTCCAGCCCGGCGCACCTTCCATCAGCTGCAGCACATAGGCCCCACCGAGCAACAGGTTGCCCACGCCGAACACGTCCATGCCCATCTTCTCGTCCTGCAGGCGACGACTGATGAGCAGGAACATCACGGTGAAGCTCAGCAGATAAACGCAGAGCATGCCGACTAGGAGGGTGGCGATCATTGGGTGTTCGACAAAAAGGCAGGCGAAGGCGCGCTGGTCCACCTCATGTGGAACGACGGATGCCAAACAAGAACTCGCAACGCTGCCGCTGATCCCCCGGCACCGCGTTGTCCCCGCGCGTATCGTACCGAATTCGGTTGGGGTTACGGGGTTTGCGGCGGGCTGGAAGGGGTATGTAAACGATTACGTGGCTCTTACGTT
This sequence comes from Stenotrophomonas sp. STEN035, assembly GCF_056759935.1. Taxonomy (NCBI): domain Bacteria; kingdom Pseudomonadati; phylum Pseudomonadota; class Gammaproteobacteria; order Lysobacterales; family Lysobacteraceae; genus Stenotrophomonas; species Stenotrophomonas sp. STEN035. Next base: position 90 of record NZ_JBRRDY010000064.1, on the reverse strand, counting down.
GGGCCGGGGGCAAAACCGGGGTCAGAGTTGCGTTTTGGTTACCAAACCCACACAGACCCCCGGTTTTGAGCATGCAAATGGTTACGACCA
>NZ_JBRRDY010000063.1:0-11211 GCF_056759935.1 Stenotrophomonas sp. STEN035 | reverse complement strand
GCGCCGCGATTCCCGCCTGCCGGCGGGCAGCCAGCTCGCCAGCCCCCGGCCCCGCGCAGCCCCGCCGGACCGCCGCCGGTGCGCGCGCGGCCCCCCACTACCCGGAGCACAGCATACCCCTCCCCAGCCTCCCCTTGCCTGCGGCAAAGGGAAGGAGCAAAGCGCCTGAATCAGGAGCCCAACAACTCAAAGCTCACCGCTTCGCCGCTCACCGACGAAGCGCATACCCACACATCAAACAGACCCGGCTCAGCAGTGTAGTCGCCGTCCACACCAGTGAACGCGAGCTGCTGTCGATCCAGGCGGAATTCCACCTCCACCGATGCGCCTGCTGCAATGGCCACCTTCTGGAAGGCCTTCAACTCGCGAACCGGGCGTACCCGGCTGGCGACGCGATCGTGCACATACAGCTGCACCACTTCCTCACCCGCAACCGTACTGGTGTTACGCACAGTGGTACGGATCACAAGCGTGCCATCCCAATCCAACTGCGGCGTGCTCAGACGTGGCGTTTCATATTCAAACCGCGCATAGCCAATACCATGGCCGAACGCATACAAGGCTGTATTCGGAAACTCGCGCCAGCGTGATTTGAACTCCGACATGGTCGGCAGTTCCGGGCGGCCGCTGCGTGGGTGGCTGTAGAAATATGGCTGCTGGCCCGAGGCATGCGGGAAACTCACCGGCAGGCGCGCCGACGGGCTGTAATCGCCGAACAGGATGTCAGCCAAAGCATGGCCATTCTGCGTACCCAGATACCAGGTAACCGCAATAGCCTGCGCATCACGCACCGCACCTTGCAGCGCCAGCGCGCGACCATTGCGCAGCAGCACCACCAGCGGCGTGCCGGTGGCAGCGACGGCTTCAGCCAGCATCTGCTGTGCCGGTGGCAAGCTGATCTCCACCCGCGACTGCGCTTCACCGCTGTAACGCTGCGGTTCGCCGACCGCGAGCACCACCACATCAGCACGCTGCGCGGCAGCGACTGCGGCTTCGATTCCGCCTTCCAGCGATTCTTCCAAACCAGAGCCCGCCACGACTTCCAATGCCGCTGCATCGCCAAGGGCGGCGCGTACGCCGCTCTCCAGGGTGACGTAACGCGACTTGTCACCGAACAAGGTCCAGCAACCTTCGATGTTGTCGCGGTCCTGCACGAAGGGGCCGATCAACGCGATCTTCTGGCCCTGCTTCTTCAACGGCAGCAGCTCGCCTTCGTTCTTCAGCAGCACCACGGAACGGCGTGCGGTGTCGCGCGCCAATGCGTCGTGCTCGGCGATATGCGACTGGTCAGCCTCGCGCGCCGGGTCCAGCGAACGATAGGGGTTGTCGAACAGACCGATCGCATCCTTCAAACGCAGGATGCGTCGTACCGATTCGTCCAACACGGCCATCGGCACGTCGCCGGCCTGCACAAGCCCGGCCAGATGCTGATCGTAGAAACCGCTCTGCATGCTCAGGTCCAACCCGGCCAAGAACGCCTTTTTAGTAGCGTCCACTTCATCGGCGGCATAGCCGTGGGCGATCAGCTCCATGTCGGCGGTGTAGTCGGAAACCACCACGCCCTGGAACTTCCATTCCTTGCGCAGCAGATCGGTCAGCAGCGCGCGGTTGGCACTGGCCGGTACGCCGTTGATGTCGTTGAAGGCGCTCATCAGCGACAGCGCGCCGGCATCCAACGCCGCCTTGAACGGCGGCAGGTGCACGTCGCGCAATGTCTGCGGCGAAATATCCACCTGCGCGTATTCCATACCGGCGGCAACCGCACCATATGCAGCGAAATGCTTGGGCGTGGCCAGCAGCGAATCTTCGGCTTTCAGGTCATCGCCCTGGAAGCCACGCACGCGCGCGGCGGCAAACTCGCAGCCCAGCACCACGTCCTCGCCTGCCCCTTCGGCACCGCGCCCCCAGCGTTGGTCGCGGGCGATATCCACCGCTGGCGCATAGGTCCAGTGGATGCCGGCGGCAGTCGCTTCGATGGCAGTGGCGCGGGCGGTGCGACGGGCCAGATCCGGTTCGAAGCTGGCGGCCTCGCCCAGCGGAATCGGGAACACGGTGCGCATGCCGTGGATCACGTCGGAGGCGAGGATGACCGGAATGCCCAGGCGACTCTCTTCCAGTGCCACCTGCTGGATGCGCCGGCCCAGCTCGGCACCGACGCCATTGAACAGCGAGCCGACCCGGCCGGCGCGCACCTGTTCCAGCACCTGCTCGGCATTGCGTACGTTGGCCTCCGGGTTAACGTCCGGGGCGAACGGCCGGACCATGTCGGCGAATACGCTGAGCTGGCCGACTTTTTCGTCGACTGTCATGCGGGAAATCAGGGATTCAATGCGGTCGGGGGCCACCGGCAGTCCTTCATGTAAACGATTTCAAGCGACTAATTCTAGCGCTACAAGCGTGAAGTGGCTGCCGGATGGCTGCACCAGTAATGCCTAGCCATGCTCGGCATTGCCGCTTCAGCCCCTCTCCCGCGAAGCGGGAGAGGGGTTGGGGTGAGGGCAGCTTTTCGCTGGGAAAGCCCCCTGCCGAGCATGGCTCGGCACTACAGCTTCAGCCCCCTCCCTTTCGCGTAGCGAAGGGGAGGGTTGGGGAGGGGTGGCTCTTCGCAGGGAAGGCCCCTTGCCGAGCATGGCTCGGCACTACAAGTGATCAGTCGAGCTGCTTGCGGGCAGTCATCAGCATGGCGTCGCTGGATTCCTGGAATACGTGCAGGCCGAACTCCGGCAGGATCGCCAACAGGTGATCGAACATGTCCGACTGGATCGCCTCGTACTTCGCCCAGGCGGTTGAGGAGGTGAAGCAGTAGATCTCCAGCGGCAGGCCCTGCGGGGTAGGTGCCATCTGCCGCACCAGCAAGGTCATGTCCTGATGGATGCCGGGGTTGTTCCGCAGGTACAGCTCGACATAGGCGCGGAAGGTGCCCAGGTTGGTCAGCCGGCGTGCATTGACCGGCTCCGGATGCGCCTGTGCCACCTGCGCATTCCACTGCCGCAGTTCCTGCTGCTTGCCCGCCAGATAGTCATCCAGCAGTGCGATCTGGCCCAGCCGCTCGAGGCCACCAGCATCAAGGAAACGCACGCTGTGCTGGTCCAGGTAGATCGACCGCTTGATCCGACGACCGCCCGCTTCCTGCATGCCGCGCCAGTTCTTGAACGACTCGGTGACCAGCTTCTTGGTCGGGATGGTGGTGACGGTCTTGTCCCAGTTCTGCACGGTGACGGTGTGCAGGGCGATGTCGATCACATCACCATCGGCGTTCTGGCTGGGCATCTCGATCCAGTCGCCGATGCGCACGCGGCCATCGCCGCTGATCTGCACGCTGGCAACCAGCGACAGGATGGTGTCCTGGAAGATCAGCATGAACACTGCCGTGGCTGCACCCAGGCCGGTGACCAGATGCAACAGCTCCACGCCGACCAGGATCGCCACCATCGACAGCCCGGCGAACACGAACACAACGATTTTGACGACCTGCAGATAGCCTTTGATCGGCTTGTTGCGCGCATCGGCGCGGCGCTCGTAGAAATCGTTGAAGGCGTCAAGTGCGTGCGACACCGCCATCGCGATGGTCAGCACCGTCCATGCATGACACAGCGCCTTCAAACCGTTCACCAGACCCGGCGGCAGCTCCGGCACGATGCTCAAGCCAGCGGCAAGCACCACCGACGGAACGATATTGGACAGGCGCGCAATCACCCGCAGCGGCTGCCTGGCGTTGTGATTGGGGCCGGAGAAGCGTTCGATCATCGAACGCAGGCCGCGCAGCAGGATGCGTTTGGTCACGAAGTTGGCCAGCCATGCCACCAGCAGCAGACCCGCCAGCACCACCGCCGGGTAGGCCATCGGGTACGGTGCCAGCATGTTCTCCAGCTGATCCAACCAACGAATTCCCATTACCGCCATCGTGCACTTCTCCTTTTATTCGTACTGCAGAAACAAGCTGTCCAACCGCATTGCGTGATCGGACAGGCATAGCTCAGGCCGCACACGGCAGTGCGCGCGACCGGATTGCAACTGGCTCAGACCTCAGCGCGGCTGCGCTCGATGATCACGCCAACCGCGCGCGCACCGCGCACCGCGCCGGGCTTGCTCAACTTCAGCCGCAGCCATTGCACGTTGAATTCGTCCAGCACGATCTGCGCGCAGCGCTCGGCCAGCGTTTCCACCAGACCGAAATCGGAGGCGCGCACAAATTCCATCAGGCGCTTGCTGACCGCTTTGTAGTTCAGCGTGTCGACGATGTCGTCGCTGGCGGCCGGCTTGCGGTTGTCGAAGCCCATTTCCAGATCGAACACCAAGGTCTGGCGGATGCGCCGTTCCCAGTCGTAGATGCCGATCAGGGCGTCGATTTCGAGCCCTTCGATGAGTACCTTGTCCATTGCATCTGTCGTATTGGATGAATACGACATGGTAACGGCAGCAGACTGAGCCTGCCGTGGACGAGCACGGCAGACCTGCTTGTCAGCCCTGCAATGGCGGCAGCAACGCCATGTCCCAACGCGGCGTCACCTTGATCTCGGCCGGGCCGTGCTGGCCGGCCTGCAGGCGCAGGGCACCGGCGAAGGCAATCATCGCGCCGTTGTCGGTGCACAGTGCCGGGCGCGGGAAACAGACCCGGCCACCGCGGCGCTGGGCGTCATCCTGCAGCTTGGCGCGCAGGCGCTTGTTGGCGCCGACACCGCCGGCCACCACCAATACGTCGCAACCGGCCGCATCCAGCGCGCGGCCACACTTGATCACCAGCGTGTCGACCACCGCGTCTTCAAAGCCACGGGCGATGTCGGCGCGGGTCTGCTCGGTCTGGTCGCTGTCACGCCAGGCCATCAGCACCTGGGTCTTCAAGCCGGAGAAGCTGAAGTCCAGCCCCGGCCGGTCGGTCATCGGCCGGGTGAACTTGAAGCGCCCCGGGGTGCCGATCTCGGCCAGCTTGGCCAGCTGCGGGCCGCCCGGATACGGCAGGCCCATCATCTTGGCGGTCTTGTCGAAGGCCTCACCGGCGGCATCATCCAATGTCTCTCCGAGCAGACGGTATTTGCCGATGGCGTCCACCGCGATCAGCTGGGTGTGGCCACCGGAGACCAGCAAGGCCACGAACGGCGCCTCCGGCGGGTCGTCTTCCATCAGCGGGGCCAGCAGGTGGCCTTCCATATGGTGTACGCCGATGGCCGGCACATCCAGGCCCCAGGCCAGCGAGCGGGCCACACCGGCACCGACCAGCAGCGCGCCGACCAGGCCGGGGCCGGCGGTATAGGCCACGCCCTCGATATCGGAGATGGCGATACCCGCCTCGTCCAGGGTCTGCCGGATCAGCGGCAGGGTCTTGCGCACGTGGTCGCGGCTGGCCAGCTCCGGCACGACACCGCCGTATTCAGCATGCAGCGCGATCTGGCTGTAGACGGCATGCGCACGCAGCGCAGCCGCCCCGGAGAGTGAGGTGTCGTAGACGGCTACGCCCGTCTCATCGCAGGATGATTCAATGCCAAGTACTTTCATAAGGCGTATTGTGGACCTCTCTGACGCCCCCGCCAAATCCCGGGGGTTGCACGTCTGCGCAAAGGGACTATAATGCGCGGCTCACCGGGTGTGTCCCGGTTTTTCTACAGAGTCCCCGGAGATTCCATGCCCAGCGTTAAAGTCCGCGAGAACGAACCCTTTGAGTTTGCTCTTCGCCGCTTCAAGCGCACTTGCGAAAAGGCCGGCGTGCTGGCCGAAACCCGCAAGCGCGAGTTTTACGAAAAGCCGACCCAGGAACGCAAGCGCAAGGCTGCTGCAGCCGTGAAGCGCCAGCTGCGTCGTTCCTCGCGCGACGTCACCAAGCGTCAGCGCCTGTACTGATCGTACGCGACTCCTGAACGGGGGGCTCCGGCCTTCCGTACTGGGGTGAAAGCCGGCACGCGCAAGCGTAGCCGGCTTTTTGCGTTCCAGACGCCAGCAATGCTGACGTCTCTTCCCCCGTATTCCCGACCCAATGAGGTGCTCCATGAGCCTGAAGCAACAGCTGTTCGAAGACATGAAGGCCGCCATGAAGAGCGGCGACAAGCATTCGCTGAGCGTGATCCGCCTGATCAACGCCGCCATCAAGCAGCGCGAAGTGGACGAGCGCATCGAGCTGACCGACGCCGACGTGATTGCCGTGCTGGACAAGATGATCAAGCAGCGCAAGGACTCGGTCACCCAGTTCGAAGCCGCCAACCGTGAAGACCTGGCCGTGATCGAGCGCGACGAGATCGTGGTGATCGAGCGCTACGTGCCGGCCAAGATGGGCGAAGCCGAAATCCAGGCCGCGATTGACGCCGCCAAGGCCGAGACCGGCGCCAGCAGCGCTGCCGACATCGGCAAGCTGATGGGCGTGCTCAAGCCCAAGCTGGCTGGCCAGGCCGACATGGGTCTGGTGTCCAAGCTGGTCAAGCAGGCCCTGGCCGGCTGATCCCAGCTGCCGAGGTTTGCGCGACAAGGCCCGCCACGTGCGGGCCTTGTTGTTTCTGCCCTTCTGTTTTTTTGTAGTAGCGGCTTCAGCCGCGAAGCTGGCAACGCTGGAATCACCGACCGGCCTGCAATCTGATGAATCTGTGGCTTCGCGGCTGACGCCACTCCTACATTTCCGTGCATTGTCGGGAAAGCCCCTGCCGAGCATGGCTCGGCACTACGGGGGTGTGCCGATTTGGCCGCCGAGGACCGCCCCATTCACCCGCTCCGAAGCCCGCCTTTGCTAGAACAGACCCCTGACTTCACGCGATCCATCTGATGCCTGCAACCCGCCCCACCCTGCATTCGCTCAAATCCCGGCTGGAGCTGCTCCAGCAAAGCCTGCCCGCTGCCCTGGCCCGCCGCTTCGTCGAAGCCGACGTGATGACCCAGGCAGCCTCGCTGGCCTTCTATACCCTGCTGTCGCTGGCGCCGCTGCTGGTCCTGCTGCTGTGGCTGACTGCCTCACTGTACCCGCCTGCGCAACAGACACTTATCGAGCAGATCGGCTCACTGGCCGGCCCCAGCGTGGCCGAGGTGGCACGCACGGTGATCACCAATGCCAGTGCACAACCGGATCTGGGTTCGTTGGCGGGCATCTGGAGCCTGATCCTGCTGTTCATTGGCGCCACGGTGGTATTCGCCCAGCTACAGGCGGCCTTGAACCTGATCTTCCGTACCGACTCCAAGCGCTTCGAAGGCATCTTCGGCTGGCTGAAGAAGCGGGTGTTCTCGGCCGGCGTGGTGCTGGCGCTGGGCTTCCTGCTGATCGTGTCGATGGTCGCCACCACCGCCCTGCAGGTGATCTTCTCGCGCCTGCCCTCTGTCCTGCCGGCGCTGGGCTACACAACCACACTGGCACTGTATGCGCTGGGCTTCGCCTTCCTCTATCACTACCTGCCGGACCGGCCTGTGGCGTGGCGACAGGCCTTTCTCGGTGGCGCCATCACCGCCGTGCTGTTCACCCTCGGCCGCTATGCGATTGGCCTGTACATCGCCAACGCCGCACCGGGCAGCGCCTACGGCTCGATGGGAACGCTGGTGATCATGCTGGTGTGGATCTACTACGCCAGCGTGGTGTTCTTTGGTGGTGCGCTGATTACCGCGGTGATCGATGAGCGGGCGCATGCGCGGCGGAAGGTGGCGGCTGAGGCCGAGGTTGGTGTTGGGGCTTTGGACTGACGGCCAGAGCAAAAGCTGAAGCCAATGCACCCCTCCCCAGCCCTCCCCTTCGCTGCGCGAAAGGGAGGGGGCGGCTTCGCTCCCTCCCTTTGCCGAAGGCAAGGGGAGGGCCGGGGAGGGGTCGCCTTGCGCCTCTGACTGAAAACCATCAAGCCCAACACCCCGCCAGCACCAGCCCAGCCTAGTACACTCCCCTTCCCCCCTTTCATCGCGCCCCGCCAACCGGCGGCGCTATCGATTTGCCGCATGGCCCGACTTCCCGACGCGTTCATTGACGACCTGCTGGCCCGCACCGACATCGTCGAAGTGGTGGGCTCACGTGTGCCGCTCAAGCGCCAGGGCAAGGAGTACGCGTCGCGCTGCCCGTTCCATGACGAGCGCTCGGCCTCGTTCACGGTCTCGCCGACCAAACAGTTCTATCACTGCTTCGGTTGCGGCGCGCACGGCACCGCGATCAGCTTCCTGATGAATTACGACCGCCTCGAGTTCCTCGATGCGGTGGATGAACTGGCCAAGCGCGTGGGCATGGAAATCCCGCGCGAAACCAACGCACGCACACCCCAGCAGCAGGACGACAGCCGCGACCAGTATTCGGCGCTGGATGCCGCCACCCGTTTCTTCCAGAAGCAGCTGGAAGGCAACGACAAGGCCCGCGCCTACCTCGATGGCCGTGGCGTGGATGCCGACACCCGCGCGCGCTTCTCCATCGGCTATGCGCCGGATGGCTATAGCGCGCTGAAGGACGCGCTGGGCAAGGACGAGCGGCGCATGAAGCTGCTCGAACGCGTCGGCCTGTTCTCCAAGAACGATCGCGGCCACGTCTACGACAAGTTCCGCGACCGGGTGATGTTCCCGATCTTCGACCGCCGTGGCCGCGTCATCGCCTTCGGCGGCCGCGTCATGGAAAAGGACGACGGCCCCAAGTACCTCAACTCGCCGGAAACCGCGCTGTTCCACAAGGGCCGCGAACTGTACGGCCTGTGGCAGGTGCGCCAGGCCAACCAGAAGATCGAAAGGCTGATCGTGGTTGAAGGCTATATGGACGTGGTCAGCCTGTTCCAGTTCGGCGTCACCCAGGCGGTGGCGACGCTGGGCACGGCGACCACGCCCGACCATGCCGAGCTGCTGTTCCGCAACGCGCCCGACGTGTACTTCTGCTTCGACGGTGATGCCGCCGGTCGCCGTGCCGGCTGGCGAGCACTGGAGTCGGTGCTGCCGCGCATGAAGGACGGCCGCCAGGCCTTCTTCCTGTTCCTGCCCGATGGCGAGGACCCGGACACCATCGTGCGCAAGGAAGGCGCCGACGCTTTCGATGCACGGCTCAAGCAGGGCACGCCGCTGTCGCAGTTCTTCTTCGACGAACTCAGCCGCGAGATCAACCTCGGCACTCTGGACGGCAAGGCACGCCTGGCCGAACGGGCGAAGCCGATGCTGGCGCAGATTCCCGATGGCGCCTTTGGCGACCTGATGAAGCAGGAGCTGGCGCGCCTGACCGGCATCGGCAGCACCGCAACAGCCTCCGCGCCGGCAGCGCGTCCGCCGATGCGCAACAACGCCGTGCCTGCGCAGAAGCGCAGCCTAGTGCGTGCGGCCATTGCCATCCTGTTGCAGCAGCCCTCGCTGGCGATGAGCCTGGAAGGTCACCACGCCATCGGTGGCCTGCGCCTGCCCGGCATCGAGCTGCTGGTTGAACTGTTGAACCTGGTGCAGCAGCGCCCGGACATCAGCACCGGCGCCCTGCTCGAACACTTCAACGAGCGCGAGGAGCAGGCCGCATTGCACAAACTGGCCGCGCAGGCGCTGCCCGGCGATGAGGCGATGTGGGCACAGGAACTGCAGGACGCCGTGCTGCAACTGGAGAAGCAACTGCTGACCCAACGCTTGGACGAGCTGCAGGCCAAGCAGCGCCAGCAAGGCCTGGACGACACCGACAAATACGAACTGCGCGAGCTACTCAAGGCCCGCGCCAGTCTGCGCCTCTGACATCTGCAACGGAGCACTGCATGTACATCCATCGCCTGTCACTGCTCCTCTCACTGCTGCTCGCCGCCGACGCCTTCGCAGGCGATGCAACGCTGCGCCAGCCGCGCCCGGACCTGATCACTGCCGGCCAGCCGAGCGCACAACAGCTGCGCGATGCCGCCGCCAACGGCGTCACCACCGTCATCGATCTGCGCAAGCCTGACGAAGATCGCGGCTATGACGAGGCCGCCCTGGCCGAGCAACTCGGCCTGCGCTATGTGCGCCTGCCCATCGCCGGTGCCGGCGACATCACCGAAGCCAACGCGCGCACGCTGGATCGCCTGCTCAAGCAGGACAGCGGCAAGACCCTGCTGCATTGCGCCTCCTCCAACCGCGCAGGCGCCTTGCTGTCCTTGATCGACGCACGCATCAATGGCGCATCGGTGGAGGACGCACTCAAGTTCGGCCGCGATGCGGGCATGACTTCACTCGAGCCCGCCGCACGCGCCACATTGGAAACCCCCACACCCTGATCGAGGCACTGCTGACATGACACGCTGGTGGTCGCGACTGCGACCGGACAACTTCACCCTCGCCCTGCTCGCCACCGTCGCCTTGGCCAGCGTGCTGCCGCTTACCGGCGCCGCCGCCAAGGGCTTCGACCATTTCACCGATATCGCCATCGCCGCGCTGTTCTTCCTGCATGGCGCGCGGCTGCCACGTGAGTCCATCGTCGCCGGTCTGCTGCACTGGCGCCTGCATATCACCATCCTGGCCTGCACCTTCGTGCTGTTCCCGCTATTGGGTTTGGCGATGAAGCCGCTGGCCGGCTGGGCGCTGACGCCCGAGCTCTACATCGGCGTGCTGTTCCTGTGCGCCCTGCCCTCGACCGTGCAGTCCTCGATTGCCTTCACCTCGATTGCCGGTGGCAACGTACCTGCAGCCGTGTGTGCGGCTTCGTTGTCGAGCATCCTCGGCGTGTTCCTGACCCCGTTGCTGATGACCGTGCTCGCAGGTTCGCAGGGCGGCATGGCCAACCCGCTGCATGCGGTGGGCGCGATCATGCTGCAGCTGTTGGTGCCATTCGTGCTTGGTCATCTGCTGCGTCCATGGATCGGCCGCTGGATCGAACGGAAGCGTCCGCTGCTGCGCTACACCGACCAGGGCACGGTGCTGCTGGTGGTCTACGCCGCCTTCGGCGAATCGGTCAGCGAAGGACTGTGGAGCAAGACCCCGCCGCTATCCTTGTTGGCTGCTGCCTTGGTTGCGGTCGTGTTGCTGGCGATCGCCATGCCCGGCATCACCTGGCTGGCACGACGGCTGGGCTTCAACCGTGCCGACCAGATCACCATCATGTTCTGCGGCTCCAAGAAGAGCCTGGCCACCGGTGTGCCGATCGCCAAGGTGTTGTTTGCCGGCGGCAGCCTCGGCGCGATCGTGTTGCCGATCATGATCTACCACCAGATCCAGCTGATCGTCTGCTCGATGGTGGCGCAGCGGTATGCGAAGCAGAACGCTGAATCAAAGCAACAATAATCGACACCGGGGTTGGTAGTGCCGAGCCATGCTCGGCAGAGGCCTTACCGATAGAGCCCCTTGCCG
>NZ_JBRRDY010000062.1:0-11301 GCF_056759935.1 Stenotrophomonas sp. STEN035 | reverse complement strand
CTCGGCGAGCTCCTCTCTGCTGGCGTCATCCTGTCTCAGCTGGGCTACCGCTCCGGCCGCGCCACTACCGATGTCGGTTGGATTGCCGGCTTCGCGGCTTACGCCGCTCCTACAAAAGCCGCCGGCTCACGCATCCAGCCCCAGCTCTCTGCACTCACGCGCATACCAGCGTGGCGCATCATCGATCGGCTGGAATACGTGGCTGCGCTCCATCACGCGTTGGTAGACGTGCACCGAGATCGCAATCCGCTCGGTGTCGCTGTTGCGCAGCGTGTGGAATTCATCCGGTGGAATCAGGTTGCCAGCGCTGCCCTTGCAGCCATGCAGGCAATCACGCGGTGCAAACCGGTAGCGCTCGCCATCGCGCTCCAGCATCCGGTACGGGGTGATATCCAAGCTGCCCTGCCACACGCCTTCCACGCACCACAGGCCATCGTGGTCATGCAGCGGCGTGCCCTGCCCCGGCCCCCAGGTCATGGCGATGATGCTGTAGCCATGTTCCGGGCTGCGGTAGATCTCGCGGCGCGCGTAGTGGCCGTGCACCGCTGCATGCACACAGGCCGGCAGTACGATCTGCGGATCGCGGATGGCGCGTTCCAGCACAGCCTGCACCTGGGCGACCGTGCTGTGGGTATCGCTGGCCTGCAAGGCGGCGTCGATACCGTCCAGCAGGCGCTGGCGGCCGGCGAATTCGGGATGCGGCGATTGCAATGTCATCGCCGCAGTCTAGGCAAGGCAGGTAAAGATTCCGTTGAAACTATCTGCCAACCAGCTCAGAAGGTGCCGCGCTGGATGAAGGGCGCCTGCTGGTAGAGCCGACGTTCGCCGCCACGTGGGTCGTCCATCTGCCGGCTTTGTGTGTCGAACAGCAGCGTTTGTCGGCGTTCCAGGCCGTACTGCTGCCACTGCGGCAGGCCGGCGTGATTGGGATCGCCGTGCCGTGCGAAGGCCAGCAAGGCATCACTCATCGTGTCGGCGAGCTGCTGCATCGCGGCACCGCTGCCGGTGCGGGAACCCGGCTGGGCGTTGTTGTGGAACACCAGCGGGATGTCCAGGGTATGGAAGGCGCGCAGCCTGGCGCCGTCGCCATCGCGGTCATAGCCGTCCAGCTGGTACGCCCAGGTCGGTGCACCCTGGCGTGCGCGCGCTTCCAGTTCTTCCACCGCACCGCGCCAGGAGCGTCCGGCGGTGGTGGCGGCGAAGAACACTTCCGACGGTGTGTACTGCGGATACAGGCGGCGGTACTCAGCAATCACCACCGATGGCAGCAGGTCCACGTATTGCTGGGCTTCGAGCTTGGCCGGCAATTCCTCCCAGCTCAGCTCGAAGTTCTTCGGATCGTTGCCGAGGAAGGCGCGTGTTTCGTCATGGGTGTTGCCGATCACCATCGGGATGGTCGCTGACTGCTGCGGCGCCTGCGGCCAGAACGGATGTACCGGCAGGTTGCGTGCATCCAGCACCGGGCCGACATAGAGGCTGCTGTTCTCCACGCGCGATGGATCGCGCACTTTCACCGCATCGAGCAGCTGCTGCATCGGCATGCGTCGCAGTGCGGCCGGATCGGCCTTGAGGTGATCGAGCACCAGCTGCGCACGTTGTGTGGCCGCGCGCGGGCCGGCGGCGGTGGCCTGCTGGCCGCTCATCGTCCAGGCGCGGTGGAACAGGCCCTTGGCCGCCGGCATCGCCATCAGCGTGGCGATCTTGGCGCCGCCGCCGGACTGGCCGAACACGGTGACGTTGTCGGCATCACCGCCAAACTCGGCGGCGTGCTGGCGTACCCACTGCAGTGCCTGGATAAGGTCGAGCTGGCCGACATTGCCGGAGTCGGCGAAGGTCTCGTCGCCGAGCTGGGCCAGGTACAGATAGCCGAACAGATTGAGGCGGTGGTTGACCGTCACCACCACCACGTCGCCGCGTCGGCTCAGGTTGCCGCCGTCATACAGCGGGTCGCTGCCGGAGCCGTTGTTGTAGGCGCCGCCATGGATGTAGAACAGGATCGGCCGCTTGCCGCCGTCGCGCAGTGCAGGCGTCCACACGTTGAGGTAGAGGCAGTCCTCGCTGCCCGGGCCTTCGCTGCCGGTTTGCGGGGCGGCGGCTGCGTACTCGAACGCATCGCGTATGCCGCGCCAGGCTTGTTCCTGCAGGGCGGACTGGAAGCGGCGTGGCGCGGTGTCGGCGCCATAGGGGATACCGCGGAATACGTGTGTGCCGTTCTCGGTTTGGCCGGCCAGGCGGCCGCTGCGGATGCGGGCGATCGGGCTGGCTGGGGTGTTGGCCCAGCTGGTGTTGCTTAGGGTGGCAAGGCTGGTTGCTGCGGCCAGCAGGGTGGTTTGTTGGAGGAAGCTGCGGCGGGCTTGGTTGTTCGGGGTTTGCGGCATGGTGGTGTCCTGGGATGTTGGGGATTGGGCGCGGTTCGCCCTCTCCCCAACCCCTCTCCCGGTGGGAGAGGGGCTTTAAAGGCTGGGCTGCTGTTGCGATGCCATCCAGCTCAGGGCCAGTTGTGGCCAGGCGGCGGTGGTCAGGCCTGTGGTGCCGCGTGTGCCGAAGCCGTGGCCGCCGTGTGGGAATAGATGCAATTCGCTGCTGACGTTTGCACTGCGCAGGCTGTTGTAGAACAGCAGGCTGTTGCCTACCGGTACTACGTCGTCATCGGCGGCATGCAGCAGGAAGCTTGGCGGTGTATCGGCGCGGACCTGCAGCTGCATCGAGTAGTGCTGCAGCAGTTCGTCGCTGGGCGCGCTGCCGAGCAGGCGGTCGCGTGAGCCTGCATGCACGTCGTCGCCGCGCATCGTGATGACCGGGTACATCAGCAGCTGGAAGTCGGGGCGTGCGCTTTCCGCGTCGATTGCGTCGCTGTGCGGATAGACGTTGCGGTCAAAGCCGTTGCCCAGCCGCGCGGCCAGGTGGCCGCCGGCCGAGAAACCCATCGTGCCGATACGCTGCGGGTCCAGGCCCCAGTCCTTGGCGTGGTGGCGGATCAGCCGCAGTGCACGCTGCGCATCGGCCAGCGCCGCTTCGCGATCGGCACGACCTTCGCCGGGCAGCCGGTAGCGCAACACGAACAGGGTTACGCCACCCTGCTCCACCAGGGACGGCACCAGCGCCGTGCCCTCCTTGTCCAGCACAACGCGTTGATAGCCGCCGCCGGGGATCACCAGCAAGGCACTGCCATTGGGTTTGGCCGGGCGATAGGCCACCAGATACGGTGCGCTGACATGGTCGATATAGCGGTCCGGCAGCGCCGGATCGCTGCTGCGTTCGACGATGCGCTGCGCCAGCGACAGCGGCTTGTCCCCCGGTGCCATACCCTGCGGCCATAGCGCGATACGGTCGGCCGACCCCGCTGCGGGTTCACCATCGGAGGCGGCCATTAGGGTTGCAGGAAGCAGCCCGACAAAAGCGGCGAAAGCCAGCTGCAACAAGGGTTTCAATCGAATCATGGGCGTAACGGTCAGGTCTGGGTCGAGGGCGTGGTACAGCTTCTGGTGCAGTGCACATTGTCAGATGACACCGGTTTACCTTATACAGCCAGTCACAGCACTGTCGATGGGCAGTGCAGCAAAGTCACCAGGAGACGCACTTGAGCAACGACCAAGGCAGCCAGCCGCAGGCGCCAGCCGCGCTGGACGAGATTGCCCGCACTTTTGTGGAAGCACGCCGCGACGGCCGTTCGCTTCCGGATTTCCCCGGGATCATCCCGGACGATCTGGTCACCGCCTATCAGGTGCAGGATCTGGCGATCGGCCGCTGGGATGACAGCGTGGTTGGCTGGAAGGTCGGCTATATCGCCGCCGAGCGCCGCGACAGCTCCGGCGACGATCGCCTGCTCGGCCCGATTTTCAAACGCAATCTCTGGAATGCTACCGGTAGCATCGTGGAGATCCCGGTATTTGCAGCCGCAGGCGGTTTCGCCGCGGTGGAGGCCGAATACGTGCTGGAATTGCTGGCCGATGCACCGGCCGACAAGCTCGACTGGACCCCGGAAGAAGCCGAAGCGCTGCCGGCGCGTCTGTTCATCGGCGTGGAAGTGGCCAGCAGCCCGTTGAAGACCATCAATGTGCTCGGCCCGCGCGTGGTGGTGTCCGATTTCGGCAACAACAACGGCCTGGTGCTGGGCGCCGAAGTGCCGAACTGGACCCGCTGCGACGAACCGGAGCTGCGTGCGCAGACCGAGATCGACGGTGTCGTGGTCGGCACCGGTGGCGCCACCACCCTGCCTGGTGGCCTGCGCGCGGCCTATGCCTTCGCGCTGTCGCGTTCGGCCAAGCGTGGCCGGCCGCTGAAGAAGGGCGAACTGATCGCTACCGGCAATGCTACCGGCATCCACGACATCGCCGTGGGCCAGCAGGCATTGATTCGCTTCGCCGGTTACGGCGACATTTCCTGCAAGGCCGTGCCCGCCGGGTAATCCCGGCCGCCACGGTAGCAACGCGTTGGAGGGCGCTATGGTTACTCGAAGAGGCTTTCTCAAAACCGGCATGGGGGCATTGGCCATGCCGGTACTCGCCGCCTGCTCTGGCGGCAGCAAAGGTGCGGCCGGCGGCAGTCAGCTGCTGACCGCCACCGATGTGCATGTGGCCGACTACCCGACGGTCACTGCGGTGAAGTGGATCGGCGAACAGCTGCTGCGCGCAACCGGCGGCCGCCTGGGTTTGAACCAGTTCCACTCCGGCCAGCTCGGTCGTGAGTCCGAGGCAATCGACATGGCCCGCTTCGGTGCCATCGACATCACCCGCGTCTATTCCGGTGCACTCAACAATGCGTTCCCGCTGACCCGCGCGCTGTGCCTGCCGTATGTCTTCGACTCGGTTGCGCACATGCGCCGCGCGCTGGACGGCGGCATTGCCGATGCGGTGCTGCAGGGTTTTGAAACCCGCGAACTGGTCGGCCTGGCGGTCTATGACTCCGGTGCGCGCAGCTTCTACAACACCAAGCACCCGATCATCACGCCCAAGGACCTGCACGGCTTGAAGCTGCGCGTGGCCAACTCGGACATCTTCCTGCAGCTGATGCGTCTGTTCGGTGCCAACCCCACGCCGATGTCGCTGGGCGACACGTTCTCCGGCATGGAGACGCACATGATCGACGGTGCCGAAAACAACATGCGCAGTTTCCATTCCAGTCGCCATTTCGAGGCCGCGCATTACTGGTCGGAAAGCCAGCATTCGTATGCGCCGGACATCCTGCTGATGTCGCGCCGCAGCTTGGATGCGCTGACACCGTCCGATCGTCGCCTGATGATCGACCTGGCGCGGCAATCGGTGCAGGTGATGCGCACTGCCTGGGATGCGTCCGAAGACAAAGCGCGCGAGGCAGTACTGGCAGCCGGGGTGAAGTTCAACGCTGTCGATATGCCGGCGTTCCGCGCCGCTGCCGAACCGCTGCTGCGTGACTACCTGCAGCAGGCCGATATCGCCGCGCTGCACCGTCGCATCCGCGACTTCGCCTGAGGGGGCCGTACCGATGTCTGATTCCAACGTACAAGCGGCCCCGGCAGGACTCCAGCGCGTGCTGGAGAAACTCGCCGACGTGGTCATCTACATCGCCGTCGCCGCCCTGCTCGGGTTGGTGGTGGTGCAGGGCTGGCAGGTCTTCGCCCGCTACGTGATCAATGATTCGCCGAGCTGGACCGAGCCGGTCACGCTGTTGCTGCTAAGCACCACGATGAGCATGGGTGCGGCAGCCGGTGTGTATACCAACCGCCATTTCGGCTTCTTCCTGCTGGCCGAGCAGATGCATCCACTGGTCAAGCGGCTGATCGATGCACTGGTGCCGCTGATTGTCGGCACCATCGGTGGCTTCCTCGCCTGGTGGGGTTGGGTGTTGTGGCTGGACGGCCTGCACATCAAGACCGCCGGTGCCAACCTGCCGCAGAGCGTGAACTACCTGCCGCTGAGCATCGGTGGCGCGCTGATGGCGGTGTTCGCACTCAATCGCCTGCTGTTGTCGCTGCGCGCAGGCGCCGGCAAGTCTGCCAACGCTGCTGAAGGGGACCGCTGAGTCATGGGTATCGCTATTCTTTTCCTCGTGTTCGGCGTGCTGCTGTTGATCGGCGTGCCGGTGGCCTATGCCTTGGCCGCGGCTGCGCTGGCCACCCTGCTGTATCTGGATATCCCCAGCATCGTGCTGGTGCAGCAGATTTCCGCCGGTACCGGCTCGGCCTCGCTGATCGCCATTCCGCTTTTCATCTTTGCCGGTGAAATCATGATGCGCGGCGGTATTTCCGAGCGTCTGATTTCCCTGGCCTCATCGCTGGTCGGGCGCTTGCGCGGCGGCCTGGGCCAAGTCTCTATCCTGTCCTCGCTGTTCTTCGGCGGCGTGTCGGGTTCGGCAATCGCCGACGTTTCGGCGGTTGGTGGCACGATGATTCCGCAGATGGTCAAGCGTGGCTATGACCGTGACTTCGCGGTCAACGTCAGCATCACCGCCGCCTTGGTGGCGTTGCTGGTACCGCCCTCGCACAACCTGATCCTGTTCTCGGCCGCGGCCGGTGGTGGCCTGTCCATTGCCGATCTGTTCGCCGCAGGCATCGTGCCGGCCTTGTTGATGACGCTGGTGCTGATGATCACCGGCTACGTGGTCGCGCGCCGTCGCGGTTACGGCGTGGAAGCCTTCCCGGGCTGGCGCGCGGTGCTGCTGCGACTGGTTGCCGCCCTGCCCGGCCTCGGCCTGGTCGGCCTGATCTTCTTCGGTATCCGCGCCGGCATCTTCACCGCGGTGGAATCGGCCGCCATCGCCGTGGTCTACGCCTTGCTGGTGACCACCGTGCTGTACCGCCAGCTGCGCATCAAGGAGTTCTTCGAGACCGTCATCCACGCGGCACGCAGCACCGGTGTGATCCTGTTCGTGATCGCCACCGCTGCGGTGTTCGGCTGGCTGCTGGCCTACCTGCAGGTGCCTGCAGCGGCGGTGGACTTCCTGCAGTCCTTCGCCCACAGCAAGTACATGGTGCTGTTGATGATCGTGGTGATGCTGCTGTTGCTGGGCACCTTCATGGATCTGGCGCCGATGATCCTGATCTGCACGCCGATCTTCCTGCCGGTGGCCAAGGCCTATGGTATCGACCCGATCCACTTCGGCCTGGTGCTGGTGCTGACCGGTGGCCTCGGCCTGGTCACGCCGCCGGTGGGCTCGGTGCTGTTCATCGGTACTGCCATCGGCAAGATCAGCGTCGGCGAAAGCATGAAGACCATCTGGCCGTTCTGGATGGCCGGGCTGGTGGTGCTGTTGATTGTGACCTTCTTCCCCGAACTGTCGCTGTGGCTGCCGGCCTTGCTGCGTAGCTGATGCATGCACGCTGCGGACAGGTTCGCGCCTGTCCGCAGCCGTGGTTTGACGCTGGCGTATCTGCCGCGCCTTCAACCTGGAGATGTCGATGAACGTGACCCGTACCCTGGCCGCGCTGGCCACCGCATGCCTGCTGGCCGCCGTGCCGGCCTGGGCCGCCGATGCACCGATCAGCCCGAAGCGTGGCATCGAGCACCAGCGCATGGCCGATCTGGGCAATGGCAGCTTCCTCAACCCGGTGCTGGCCGGCGACCACCCGGATCCATCGGTGCTCAAGGACGGTGATGATTATTACCTCACCCTGTCCTCCTTCGACGCCTATCCCGGCCTGCCGATCTGGCATTCGCGCGACCTGGTCAACTGGCAGCCACTGGGCCATGCCATCACCACCAACGTCGGCGCGATCTGGGCGCCGGACATCATCAAGCACAAGGGCCGCTACTTCATCTACTTCCCGGCGCGCACCGGTGAGTCGCGCAGCAACTTCGTGGTCTGGGCCGATGACATCAAAGGCCCGTGGAGCGAGCCGATCGACATCGGCCTGTCCGGCTATATCGATCCCGGCCACGCCGTGGGCGAGGACGGCAAGCGCTACCTGTTCCTGTCCGGTGGCGATTACGTACAGATCAGCGACGACGGCCTGAGCGTGGTCGGCAAGCCTAGGCATGTCTACGACGGCTGGCGATACCCGGAAAGCTGGGACGTGGAGTCGTATGCGCAGGAAGGCCCGAAGATCAGCCGGCGCAATGGCTGGTATTACATGACCACCGCCGTTGGCGGCACTGCCGGTCCGCCGACCGGGCACATGGTCATCACCGCACGCTCGCGCTCGGTCCACGGGCCGTGGGAAAACGCACCCAACAACCCCATCACCCGCACCGTCGATCGCGCCGAGCCGTGGTGGTCGCGTGGCCATGCCACCTTGATCGAAGGCACCGATGGCCGCGGCTGGATGATGTACCACGGCTACGAGAATGGTTACTGGACGCTGGGGCGGCAGATGCTGCTGGAGCCTATCGAATGGACCGACGATGGCTGGTTCGTGGCCAAGGGCGGTGACCTGGGTGCGCCGCTGGCCAAACCGTCCGGTGAAGCGGTACCGCATGGCATGGCGCTCTCCGATGACTTCAAGGGCGGCAAGCTCGGCCCGCAATGGTCGTTCTTCAACCCGACTCGCGAGGAGTACCAGCGCCTGTCCTTCGACAAGGACGGCATGAGCCTGCAGGGCAAGGGCAGCACCCCGCGCGATGCCTCACCGCTGACGGCCATCGCCGGTGACGTCGCCTACGAATTCGAAGTGGAGATGGACATCGAGCCCGGTGCCTTCGCTGGCGCCCTGCTGTTCTACAGCGACCGCCTGTACGCAGGCGTGGGCAGCAATGGCGAGCAGTTCATCCTGCACCGCTACGGCGAGGAGCGCCCCACCCGGCCCCAGCCCAGTGCCACTGGCGGCAAGCTTTGGCTCAGGGTCACCAACAACCGCCACATCCTCACCATCCACAGCTCCAAGGACGGCCGGACCTGGCAGAAGTATCCTGTTCAGATGGAAGTCTCCGGCTACCATCACAATGTGGCGGGGAAATTCCTTGCGCTGAAGCCGGCCATCTACGCCGCCGGCAATGGCAAGGTCCACTTCCGTCAGTTCCGCTACCGCGCACTGGATTGAGCGCGGCCCGATAGAATGAATGTATTGAACGGTTTCAAGGACATCGCCTTGCGCAAGAAAGCCGACGCCGCCGCCACGCCCCAGTCACTGGGGCGGCCCGCCACCATCAACGACATCGCGCGGCTGTCGGGCGTTTCCAAGAAGACGGTCTCGCGGATCATCAATAACTCGCCGCTGGTGCGCAAAGACACCCGCGACAAGGTGGAAGCGCTGATGCGTGAGGTCGGCTACACGCCCGACCCGCTGGCCCGCGGGCTGGCGTTCCGGCGCTCGTTCCTGATCGGCATGGTCTACGACAACCCCACCGCGCAATACGTGGTGGACATGCAGAACGGTGCATTGGATGCGCTGCGCGGCTCCAGCTTCGAGCTGGTGGTGCACCCCTGCGACACCCGCAGCCCTGGCTACATCGAGGGCGTGAAGCGCTTCGTGCAGCAGCAGAAGCTGCACGGTGTGATCCTGGTGCCACGCGCGTCCGAAGATCAGGCGCTGGCCGACATGCTGGACGAGATCGGCTGCCGCTTCACCCGCATCGCCGCCCTGCCGCTGGATGAAACCTCGCAGATGGTGATCACCCACGACCGTGACGGCGCTGCCGAAGCGGCCGATTACCTGCTGTCGCTGGGCCACCGCGACATCGCCCTGATCACCGGCCCCACTGCCTATCGCTCCGCGCATGAACGCACCGCTGGCTTCCTTGAAGCCCTGGAGCGGCGTGGCATCGAGCTGCCGCCGGCGCGCATCATCGAGGCCGGTTACACCTTCGAATCCGGTGTGGCCGCGGCCGAGAAGCTGCTGCTGGGCAAGCAACGGCCGACCGCCATCTTCACCGGTAACGATGAAATGGCCGCCGGCGTCTACAAGGTCGCCATGCGTGCCGGCATCAGCATTCCACGCGAATTGTCGATCGTTGGTTACGACGACAGCCCGCTGGCGTCGCGTCTGTGGCCGTCGCTGACCTCGGTACGCCGCAACACCCGTGACACCGGGAGAACAGCGGCTGCAATGCTGATCCAGCCCGAGGGCAAGACCGCCATGCCGATGGCCAGCGTGCGCCCACATCTGATCGTGCGCGATTCCTGCCAGCCGCCACAGGACTGATCCAGCTCAAGTTTCTGTTTTAAAAAGGAAATAACTTATTTTGCAGTGCAAAATGACACCGGTTTCCATAATTGGCTAGAATCGGCCGGCAGGCCCGCGGATTGCAGTTGCGGGCCACTGGACAGATGCGCTGACCGGACCCGCTCCGGTGCCATCGCCCCGCTCCGGCACCCGCCGCCGGCAGCACCATCGAACTACCGCTCTGGGAGAGGAACAGCATGACGAATCCATTCAGTCTCGAAGGCAAGGTCGCCCTGGTAACCGGTGCCAATACCGGTCTGGGCCAGGGCATCGCGCTGGCGCTGGCCGCCGCCGGTGCCGACATTGCCGGCGCCGGCATCGTCCCGGCCGACGAGACCGCCGAAAAGGTGCGCGCGCTGGGCCGCCGCTTCCTCAACATCGAAGCCAACCTGATCAGCATCGAGCCGGTCGAGCGCGTGGTTGCCGAGACCGTTGCCGGCCTGGGCCGCCTGGATATCCTGGTCAACAACGCCGGCCTGATCCGTCGCGCCGATGCCGTGGATTTCAGCGAGAAGGACTGGGACGACGTGATGAACGTCAACATCAAGTCCGCGTTCTTCATGAGCCAGGCTGCAGGCAAGCACTTCATCGCCCAGGGCAGCGGCAAGATCATCAACATCGCCTCGATGCTGTCCTTCCAGGGCGGCGTGCGGGTGCCGTCGTATACCGCTTCCAAGAGCGGCATTGCCGGCATCACCCGCCTGCTGGCCAATGAGTGGGCAGGCAAGGGCGTGACCATCAACGCCATCGCCCCGGGCTATATGGCCACCGACAACACCGCACAGTTGCGTGCTGACGAAGACCGCAACAAGGCGATCCTGGACCGCATTCCGGCCGGCCGCTGGGGCAAGCCGGAAGACCTGGGTGGTACGGCCGTGTTCCTGGCTTCGAGCGCGTCGGATTACGTCAACGGCGCGATCATTCCGGTGGATGGTGGTTGGTTGGCGCGCTGAGGCGGAAGCTGAAAGGCAGGTCAGAAGCGTAAAGCTGAGAAGCTAGAAGCGCCCTCACCCCAACCCCTCTCCCGCGTGCGGGAGAGGGGAGAGCAAGAGCCAAGGCAGAAGCAACAGCCAAGGCAGAAGCCAAAGCAACAGCCAAGGCAGAAGCCAAAGCAACAGCCAAGGCAGAAGCCAAAGCAGAAGCCAAAGCCAAAGCCAAAGCAGAAGCCAAAGCCACAGCCAAAGCAGAAGCCAAAGCCAAAGCCAAAGCCAAAGCAAAAGCAGAAC
>NZ_JBRRDY010000061.1:0-12065 GCF_056759935.1 Stenotrophomonas sp. STEN035 | reverse complement strand
GAGATGTAGTTCGGTCTGGTGGGCTCGGAGTGGTGTATATGAGAGAGTGATCCATCAGATTGCGCAGATGCCGATGATTTCATTGCTGTCAGCTTCGCGGCTGACGCCGCTCCCACAAGCGCTGGGGATTGCCAGGATTGCTGGTGAAGCCCCAGCCCAGCATGGCTCGGCCCAACAACAAACGCGAAAGCCGACATCAAACGCGAAAGCCGACATCAAACGCGAAAGCCGACATCAAACGCAGAAGCCCGGCTTTTGGCCGGGCTTCTGGTTCTGCTTTCATGCGTGGGCGTTGGCTCAGCGCACTTCTTCGTAACGCAGCACCATGCCTGGCTTCAGCACCGCGCTGGCATCCAGATTGTTGGACGACAGCAGGGTCTTGACCGAAATGCCATAGCGGCGGGCGATGGTCCAGGCCGATTCGCCGCTGCGGACGGTGTGGCGGCTGCCAGTGCTGGCCGAGGCGACCGCGCGCGAGGGAGCAGCAGGACGGCGGCTGGCGACGGACGGCGCTGCGGCAGGGGCCGCATCGCGGGTGGCCACCAGCACGCTCTCGCTGTTATCGCTCTCCACGCTGCCCATGGCCGCAGCCGGTGCCAGCACCCGGGTGCCGGAGCGCGAGCTGGTCAGGGCGGGGTTGAGGCGGGCGATGCGGGCCGGATCCAACGCGTTCTGCGCCGACCAGGCAGCCAGGGTGGTGTTGGCTGGCAGGGTGTGACCCTTCAGGATCGGCACCTGCCGGTCCAGCGCGGCCATCAGGTCGGGTTCGTTCTCGGCCTGTTCCAGCACGCAGGCCAGGGCATGCAGCTTTTCGACATAGGCGTAGGTGATCGGCGACAGGCCCGGCAGCTCGGAGGCAGTTGCGTTCTGGGCATTCATGCCGCCGCGACGCAACGACTGCAGGATGCGGTACTCGCCAGCGTTGTAGGCCATCGTTGCCAACTGCCAGTCACCGCCAAACATGCCGTGCAGGGTCTTCAGGTAACGCACCGCGGCACGGGTGGAGTCCACCGCCGACAGGCGGCCGTCATAGCCCTTTTCCATCGGCACGCGGTGGTTGCGGGCAGTGGTGGCAATGAACTGCCACAGCCCGGCCGGGCCGCTGGCATTGCGGGCGCCGGGGCGGTAGCCGCTTTCAACGAAGGGGATCAACGCGAATTCGGTCGGCAGACCGGCGCTGCGCAGCTCGTCGACGACGTAGCCGAACAGCGGCAGCGCATCGTCCTCGACATTGCCCAGCCGTGAGGGGGCATGCGAGAACTGCTTGCGCCAGCGTGCGCTGGTGGCGTCGGCGTCGCACTGTGGTGCGGCCAGACCCTCACGGAAGTTGGCGAAGATCTCGCGTCCGTTACGGGTAGTCGGGGCCGGCAGTGAGGCCGGGTCCAACGGTAATGCAGTGAGGGCGGCGACGTTCTGGGTCATGCCGGCGCTGACCGGGAGGGTCTGGGCGGCCAGCGTGCCGCTGCCCGTGCCCAACAACAACCCCAGCGCCAACGGCAGACTGAGCCGCCTCATGCGCGAAAACCGTCTTTCCACCGCCGCAATTCGGCGAAGACTTCCACCTGGTCGGTGGGTGCGCGACCAAGCCGCGCCGCGATCGCTGCAACGATGGCGGTATCGGCGGTCCGCAGAAACGGATTGCATTCGAGTTCGCTCGCCAGGATGGCGGGAACGGTAGGACGGGAACTGCTGCGCATGTCCGAGGCTTCCTGTTGGCGGCGCTGCAATGCCGCGTTGGTGGGGTCGACATGCCGCGCAAACACGGCATTGGCCAGCGTGTATTCGTGCCCGCAGCAGACCAGTGTCTGTGGGGGCAGGGCGGCCATTCGCCGGAGCGAGGCCAACATCTGGGCGGGCGTACCTTCGAACATGCGTCCACAGCCCAGGCTGAACAGCATGTCGCCACTGAACAAATGGTCGTGGCCAAAGTAGGCAATATGGCTTCGGGTGTGACCGGGAACTTCCATCACGCTGAAGTCGAAGCCAGACAATTCTACCCGGTTGCCCTCGCTGACTCGTTCACATTCCAGTGCGATGCGTTCATCAACCGGGGCGATGACCCGCAAGCGCGGCCAGCGCTCACGCAACTCCGCCACCCCGCCGATATGGTCGTCGTGGTGGTGGGTGAGCAGGACACCTGCAGGCTGCATGCCTTGCGCAGCGGCTTCGAAAACCGGGCCGGCCTGGCCGGGGTCAACGAAAATCGTGCGGTCATCGGGCGTTTGCAGC
Organism: Stenotrophomonas sp. STEN035; assembly: GCF_056759935.1. Taxonomy (NCBI): domain Bacteria; kingdom Pseudomonadati; phylum Pseudomonadota; class Gammaproteobacteria; order Lysobacterales; family Lysobacteraceae; genus Stenotrophomonas; species Stenotrophomonas sp. STEN035. The sequence goes on along the minus strand of NZ_JBRRDY010000061.1, from coordinate 9,836 downwards.
GCCCAGATGTAGTTGTCCTGAAATGCGGGCAGGGCGATCAGTCGCATAGAATTGGAAAATGCCTGCCGCCCCGTCCCCCCGTCAAGCTGCAGTCTCGCCCTGGTTTGAGAAAGCCGGGGCGCAGGCGATGCGCGAATGGGAGCAGCGGCTGCTGTCTGAACAAATGCGCGGATTTCCCTCGCCGCCGTGGCTGTGGCTGGCGCCAGGCGCCTCTTGGCTGCCAGAACCACCCCCGCAGGGGCGTGGTCTGCGTCTGCACAGGAGTCCATATGCGTCTGGTTGGACGGGGGATCTGCGCTGCAGCCTGCCGTTGCCGCTGCCCAGCGAGTCGATCAAGGCCATCGTCATCGAGCATCCGGCGGCGGAGGAGCTGGAGCCCTTGCTGTCCGAGTGTGCGCGGGTGCTGATGCCCGGCGGTCGGGTCTGGGTGACCGTGCTCAACCGCTGCAGTCCCTACCGCGCGCACTGGCAGTGGCAGGGCGCGCGGCCACCCTCGGTGACACGTTGCAGGACACTATTGCAGCGGCAGGGCATACGATGTCGCTCGCTGCGGCACTATGGCCCGCTGTGGACGCAGTCGGGCAACACTCCGGGTACGGCTTTGCCGGCCCTGCGCGCCTTGTGCGTGCTGGAAGCTGAAAAACGCACCGAGGCTTATATCGGCCCGATCAAGGCCAGTCGCGTCAGTTGGCGCGGCCCGGTGGCGACCTGAATTCAACGGAACACTATGAAGTCAATTGAAGTACATACCGATGGCGCCTGCCTCGGCAATCCCGGCCCCGGCGGATGGGGCGCCTTGTTGCGTTACAAGGGCCATGAGCGCGAGCTGGCCGGTGGCGAAGCCCACACCACCAACAACCGGATGGAGTTGATGGCCGCGATCATGGGCCTGGAAACGCTCAGCGAGCCCTGCAACATCACCTTGTTCACCGATTCGCAGTACGTGCGCCAGGGCATCACCGAGTGGATGCCGAGTTGGGTGCGGCGCAACTGGAAGACCGCTGGCGGTGACCAGGTCAAGAACCGCGACCTGTGGGAGCGCCTGCATGAGGCCACTCAACGTCATCAGATTGATTGGCGCTGGGTCAAAGGCCATTCCGGTGATCCGGACAACGAACGCGTGGACCAGTTGGCCCGCGATGCTGCAATCCGCGTGCGCGCTGGCGCCGCGAGCAACTGAGGTAGCTGATGCGCCAGATCGTCCTTGATACCGAAACCACCGGCCTGGAATGGAAGAAGGGCAACCGTGTGGTTGAAATCGGCTGTGTGGAGCTGCTTGAGCGGCGCCCCAGCGGCAATAATTTCCATCGCTACCTGAAGCCGGATTGTGATTTTGAATCCGGCGCGGCGGAAGTCACCGGCCTGAGCCTGGACTTCCTTGCCGACAAGCCGCGCTTCGAAGAAGTGGTGGATGAGTTCCTGGCCTATGTGGACGGCGCCGAGCTGATCATTCACAACGCTTCGTTCGATATGGGCTTCCTCGAGAACGAGATGAGCCTGGCCGGCAAGGGCCGCCTGGCCAACCGGGTGACGGTCACCGATACCCTGGCGATGGCACGCGAGCGCTATCCCGGCCAGCGTAATTCGCTGGATGCGCTGTGCCGGCGGCTGGGCGTGGACAACGCCCACCGCACGCTGCATGGCGGCCTGCTCGACGCGCAGATTCTGGCCGACGTCTATATCGCGCTGACCTCCGGCCAGGAGGAAATTGGTTTTGGTCAGCCGGAAGCCGAATCGGCCAGTGCCAGCGGTGTTGTACAGGCGTTCGACGTGTCGGCACTGCTGCCGCGCCCCCGCGTACTGGTGACCGCCTCCGAGCAGGAAGCGCATGAGGCGCGTCTGGCCAGGTTGCGCAAGAAAGCCGGCCATGCGTGGTGGGATGGCGAGCCGGCGCCCGCGTCTAGCGAGCCGGCCTGAGTCGCGCTGGTCGTTGATTGAATGAAGTGGAATTCCGCTGCCTTAGTGGCAGCGGACCAGGACGACGGTGACGTTGTCCGAGCCGCCGCCATCCAGCGCGGCGGCGACCAGTGCATCCACGCATTCCTGCGCGCTGCAGTCTGCGTGCGCCAGTGCCTCGTTGAGGCCGGTATCGTCCACTTCTTCGGTAAGCCCGTCACTGCACAGCAATAGCTGCATGCCCGGGCGGAGTTCGCCGGTGGTGGTGGCGACGTTGAGATGGGCCGGATCGGTCACCCCCAGCGCCTGGGTGACCACATTGCGATGCGGATGCGCGCGCGCCTGCTCGGCGGTGAGCGTGCCCTGGGTGATCAGCTCCTGCACATAGCTGTGGTCCTGGCTGAGCTGGCCCAGCTTGCCGTCGCGCCACAGATAGGCGCGGCTGTCGCCAATCCAGGCCACTTCGAAGCGATTGCCCTGCACGCGTGCGGCGACCACGGTGGTGCCCATCGGCAGGCTGTCGTTGCGGCGGCGTGAGCTGCGGATGATTTCCTCATCGGCGGTGCGGATGGCCTGCACCAGCGAAGCGCCGTTGCGCACTTCGCGGACGATGGTTTCGCGCGCCAAGGCGCTGGCTACCTCGCCGCAGGCATGCCCGCCCATGCCATCGGCTACCAGCCACAAGCCAAGCTCGCCGTCACCGTAGTAGGTGTCTTCATTGAGCTGGCGGCGCAGGCCGACGTGACTGAGGTGTCCAAATTCGATCATGAGTGCCCGAGCGGGCGGTGTTTCAATTGTGAAGGTCACTGCATCATCGCGTTCATGGAGGTGTACGGCAAGCGCCCGCAGACACTCGTTTGGCTGGCGGAATGCAGCGCCTGGATGGCCAATAGTGCTTTTTTGTTAAAAACCGCTTGTCCGCGCAGCCGATGCCCCTTATCATTCGCAGCCCGGTTCGCCGGGGACATCTGGAGAGGTGGCAGAGCGGTTGAATGTACCTGACTCGAAATCAGGCAGGCGTTTATAGCGCCTCGGGGGTTCGAATCCCCCCCTCTCCGCCAAATGCGTGAACTAAGCCCCTGATTTTCAGGGGCTTTTTTCATTTCAGAGCATTCGGGTATGCCATCGGGTATGCCATTTCAGGTTGGCTGGCCCCGGATGTCATCGGACGTCCCCAGTCATTGATAATTGATAAGTTCGGGCGTGGCCCCGTTGGTCGCCTTCAAGCTGGTCGATTGTTCGCCACCTATGGTTTTGAGCAGCGAGCACCGATCCGACTCGGTTGGATCCGCTTTGATCGTAGTCGGGGACGCTATCAAGGATAGTTTCTACATGCTCATCAGCCTGGGCGTGCCCAATGACTTCGCAGATATCCAGCGAGAGCGACAGCAATGCACACGTAGGGTGCCTTTGGTTGCTCAAGGATCATAGCCAATGGGCTACGATTCCAATGCAGAGAAAAGGGATGCCTTGTGGGAGTCGAGATTCATTGTCAATGCGGGTTTTCGCGTCGCGGAGTTGTTGCATCTCCGGGAGCGAAGTGGGGGAGCCCGCCATGCTGGGCATCCATTGGATGTCGCCAAAGAACTTCCTCCGTCATTTCATCAGTTAGCCGTAGCCGATCCATTAGCTCTGGCCCCATGGCTGTTGCCCGCCGAGGAGGCGGGTTGAAGCCATGTTGATCGACGCTTCCCACTCGCAGACGTTACCAACCGAATACCACTGGACGCACCCTTTGAAGCAGTACCAAGCCGATCTATCCGCCGGATCCCTGATGCTCCCCGAGAGCCGGATCATTGCCGGGCTTTTGCTTCAGCGGCTCGACGATGCCGCGTGGCAACACGCGCTACGTGTGGAGAACGTGCTGCAGAAGTCGGCGCCTGCCACGGCGGTACGCCAGGCGCGGTTGATCCGTCTTCGACTGGAGTCCATCGATACGTCGGTCTGGAGTGTCATCAGGGATGGGGGCAAGGAGATGGCGACACAGCTGTTGTTTGCCGCGGCGCTCAAGCACAGCGAGCTCCTCAAGGACTTCCTGCGTGAAGTCGTGGCTGATCACGTCCGACGCTTGGAACACTCTCTTTCGCTCGCCGCCTGGGAGCCCTTCCTGCACGATTGCGCAGCGCGCGATCCTGCCGTTGCCACGTGGAGCAACTCGACGCGGAAGAAGCTGCTGCAGGTGATTATTCGGATTCTCGCCGAGGCCCGGTATCTGGAAAGTACTAGATCCCTTCGACTGCTACCTCCGCACCTCCATCCGGTGGTTCGGCGGTCCTTGCTGGCTGCCGGGGAAGGGCAGCTCGTTCCGATGATGGAGCTTCGTGCATGAGCGACAAATTTCGCGAGCGCCTCAATCGCATCCTGCCCAAACTCAGTTCCGCCGAGTTCCTTGCCAATAAAGGGCTGGGCAATGAGATCGGCTTCTGGGTCTTTGACTACCTGCCTGAGCAGGAAATGGAGATGCGTGGCTTTATCGCCGAAATCCTGTTGCCAGGTCTGGCCCGGCAGCAACCGGTCTTGCGTCCCGTGGTCGTCAACCTCTTCGATCTAATCGTCGACCTGCTGGAAGACCGCAAGCTCTATGACCGCGTCCTGGCCATCCAGGCCGACAAGGGCAATGACGCCGCTCTCGCTGCGCTCAGACCCGTGCTCAAAGAAGACAAGCTGGCTCAGCGCATCGCCAGCAAGATCGACTTCGACCAAATAGACATGCTGCTGCTGACCGGCGTAGGGGCGGCGTATCCGATGCTGCGCTCGCACACATTGCTGACCGCCTTGCAGCCGATCATGGACCACACGCCGGTGGTGATGTTCTATCCAGGGCGCTACGACGGTTTCTCGCTGCGCCTGTTCAACACCTTGGCCGACGACCACTACTACCGCGCCTTCCGGCTGGCGGAATGATTCACAGGGGATGACTGAAGACATGAAGATCAGGGAGCTTTTCCGCAAGCCGATCGACCGCCCGATCAACGGCGTGATCAAGGCTGACCAGCGTGATGCCGAAAGCATCTGGCAGGAGCTGGACGAATACGTGGTCACCAAGCAGCTGGCCGACTACTTTCGCCGCTTCTTCGACGCGTACCTAGCGGCCGGCGACAATCCGAACAATTCGGTGATCACCGACCGTATGGGCGTGTGGGTATCGGGCTTCTTCGGCTCCGGTAAATCGCACTTCATCAAGATCCTGTCGTACCTTCTGGAAAACCAGGAAGCGGTCGACCCGGTCTCCGGCAACACCAAGCGTGCGGCCGAGTTTTTCGACGAAACCAAGGTCAAGGACCCGTTGTTGCTCGCGGACATCCAGCGCGCCACCCGCGGCAGCGCCGATGTCATCCTGTTCAACATCGATGCCAAGGCGGACAGCAAGTCCGATCGCGATGTGGTTCTGCAGGTGTTCCTGCGCGTGTTCAACGAGAAGCTCGGCTTCTCAGGCGATGCGCCGCATATCGCCGAGATGGAGCGCTATCTCGTCAGCAAGGGCGCCTACGAGACGTTCCAGCATGAATTCGCGCGCATCCATGGTGGCTCGTGGACAGCTGAGCGCGACGCGTTCGACTTCCTGCGCGACGAGATCGCCCAGGCCTTGGCCATTGCATTGAAGATGTCGGTGGAGTCCGCCCAGCGCTGGTTCGATGAATCCCGCGACAGCTACAAGATCAACATCGAGAACTTCGCCAAACTCTTGGGCGAGTACCTCAATACCAAGGGCAAGGACCATCGCATCATCTTCCTGGTCGATGAGGTCGGCCAGTTCATCGGCAATAACACGCAATTGATGCTCAATCTGCAGACCATCGCTGAGCAGCTCGGCACCCAATGCAAAGGTCGCGCCTGGGTCATCGTCACCAGTCAGGAAGACATCGAAGCGGCCATCGGCGAAGCGAATAAGGCCCGTTCCCAGGACTTCTCCAAGATTCAGGGCCGTTTCCATACGCGCCTGTCGCTGGCCAGTTCCAACACGGACGAAGTGATCGGCGTACGCCTGCTGGCGAAGACCGAGGCTGCCCATGAGGCGCTGCGCGACGTGTTCGAGCAGCAGGGCGACATCATCAACAACCAGATATCGTTCAACGGCAACGCTGTGACCCTGCGTGGCTACGCCGATTCTGTCAGTTACGTGGCCAACTATCCGTTCGCCCCATATCAGTTTGAGCTGCTGCAGAAAATCTTCGAGGCGATCCGCAAGGTCGGCGCCACCGGCCAGCACCTTTCACGCGGCGAGCGTTCCCTGCTGGACGCGTTCCAGTCAGCTGCCAAGATCAATGCCGATCGCAGCATCCAGTCGCTGGTGCCGCTGTACGACTTCTATCCCTCAATCGAGAGCTTCCTCGATACCACGGTAAAGCGTGCCATCGACCAAGCCGAACAGAATCCCGCCCTCGAAAAGCAGGACATCCGCCTGCTGAAGGTGCTGTTCCTGATCCGCCATATTGCTGAGGTGATCAAGCCCACCATCGACAACCTGGCGGCGCTTTGCCTCGATCAGATCGATGCGGACAAGCTTCAGCTCAAGCGGCAGATCCAGCGAAGTCTGGAGCGCCTGGAACAGCAGCGGCTGGTCAATCGCAATGGGGATCTGTGGTTCTTCCTCACCAATGAAGAGCGCGACATCGCCCGCGAGATTGGCCATGTCGACGTGTCTGCCGCGGAGAAGTCCAAGCTGCTGGCCGAGATCGTCTTTGATGAAATCCTCAGCCAACAAACCAAAGTGCGCCATCGCGATACCAAGGCCGACTACGAATTCAACCGGTTGCTCGACGGTGCGCCATATCGGCAGGCCAACCACTCGCTCAGCCTGGATATCCGTTCGCCGCTGGGTGACGACTACGAAAGCCTCAAGTCTGACCGCTGCATCATGCTCAGCGCCGAAGGCAACGGCAAAGCGCTGATCCGCATGGGCGAGGGAACTCGTCTGGATATTGAACTGACCTTGTACCGTCAGATCGAGAAATACGTCGACAGCCCCAAGGCCAGCGCGGCATCGCCGTCCTTGCGCAAGATTTTGCTTGAGCGCAAAGACGAGAATCGCGAACGCCGGCAGCGCCTGGTTGCCCAAATTGGCGACCTGATTGTGCAGGGCGATTGCTACGCCAAAGGCCAGCAGGTGCGTTCCAAGACGGCCACGGCACCCGCACTGCTGGACGAGCTGATCAATTACCTGATCACCAATACCTATAACAAGCTGCCGTACCTGAAGATCCGCAAGCCCGATCCCATTGCCGAGATTCGCGTCCTGCTCAGCGCCGATAGCGTTGGACAACAGGAGCTGGCGCTGGGCGGCGAGGACGGCAACCCGCAGGCCATTGATGAGGTTCGCCAATACCTGCAGCTCGCCGCTTCGCAGAATCGCGTACTGCTGTCTGATGTGGTCGATCGCTTCACCGACATTCCCTATGGCTGGAAGCCAGAGTGGGAAGTGGTGCTGCTGATCACTCGCTTGTTCATGGCCGGCGAAATCAAGCTCACGATGGGCGGCTCGGATCTGGAACCGCGTAGCGCGTTCGATCCGCTAACCAAGGCGGTGCAGCATAAGCAGATCTCGATTCTCAAGCGCAAGACCGCCGATGCCGGCAGCATCGCGCGCGCGTCCGATCTGTACCGGCAGCTGTTCTCCTCCTTGCCACGCAAAGAGGAAGATGGCGTTGTCACCGATTTCCGCAGCAAGCTGGTCGAGTGGAAGGAAGATCTGAAACGCTGGCAGCTCACCGCCGGGCAATTGCACTATCCCGGCAAGGCAGTCATCGACGCCTTGCTCGTGCGCTGTGAGCGACAGCTCGCCATCCGCGATCCGTTCGAGTTCATCGAGGCGCTGAACAAGTCGCGCGATGAATGGCTGGATGCCGGTGAGGATCTCAACGATGTCCGCGGCTTCTACACCAACCAGTTGGCGACCTGGCAGCGCTTTCTGGCCACGCTCAACCGTTTCGAGCCGAACCGGGACGTGCTGGCTACCGACCCTAAGGCCAGCGTCGCGCTGAAGGATCTGCAGCGCATCCGTGAGGAGCCGGCCCCGTACGCCAGCATCAGCCGGATCGAACCGCTGCTGGCCACGTTGGAAGCGAGCAACCAGGCTTTGGTGCAGGCCCAGCGCGAAGCGGCGCTGCGCATCGTCGAACAGCGCATCGACGAGGCCAGCAAGGCGTTGGTGCAGGCGGCCGCGCATGCTGATCTCAGCAATGCCGCATTGCATCCTCTACAACAGCTGAAGCTGAAGATTGCCGGCGCGGTCAGCATTCCGGAGATCCAGTTTCTCGCTAACGGCGCCGGCGACAAGCTTGAAGATGCCATGGATCTGATCCGTGAAGCCTTGTTGAAGGCACACGCGGCGGCACAAGCCGCCAGTAAGGCGGCTACAGCTAGCGGCGCGGCTCAAACAACATCGAGTTCTGCCACTGCTTCAGCATCGGCAGCCGCTGCAGCAGCACCGAAAATCTCCCAGACGATCCGCCCGGCCGACTTGGCCACCAGTACGTATCTGGAAACCGAAGCTGAGGTCGAAACCTACCTCGCTGATCTCAAAGCCCACTTCATCGCCGTGCTCAAGTCCGGCAAACGTATCCGGATCCAGTAAGCAATGAACACAGTCAATCTCAAGAGCTACGCGCCGCAGGCGCGCAAGGATTTCATCGCGGCGGTGACGGCCCGGGCGAACCTGCTGGGACTGAGCGAGGCCAAAGGCGCGCTCCAGATCACCGAGGCCGAGGTCAAGAACGACATCGTAATGATCGCTGGCCGCCCGTGGCCGGTGAAGGTCAACGAGCAGCGCACCAAGCTCATCGCGCGGATGAAGCTGCAGGGCTTTGGCCACACGGTCGAAGCCGTCGCATACGCCTGGTTCAACCGGCTGGCCGCGCTGCGCTACATGGAAGTACACGACTACCTCGGCCACGGCCGGCGTGTGTTGTCGAACCCGCAGGGTGGCTTGCCCGAAGTGCTGGCGCACGCGCTGGATCTGCTTGAGTCAAACGCGCTGCCGGGCTTGTCCGCCGACACGGTGCGCGAGCTGAAGTTGGCCAATCAGGATCCCGAGCTGTACCGGTTGATCCTGATCGCCCAGTGCAATGCGCTGCATCAGGCCATGCCGTTCCTGTTCGAGCAGTTGGGTGATGAGACCGAGCTGCTGTTGCCGGAGAACCTGCTGCTCACCGATTCGGTGGTGGCCAAACTGGTGCAGTCCATTCCGGAAGCGGACTGGCAGCAGATCGAGATCATCGGCTGGCTCTACCAGTTCTATATCTCGGAGAAGAAAGACCAGGTCATCGGCAAGGTGGTGAAGTCCGAAGATATTCCGGCGGCGACCCAGTTGTTCACGCCAAACTGGATCGTGAAGTACATGGTGCAGAACTCGCTGGGCGCGCAGTGGCTGGCGACCTATCCGGACTCGCCGCTCAAAGCGCAGATGGCGTACTACATCGAGCCGGCCGAGCAGACCGACGAGGTCAACGCCCAGCTTGCGGCGATCACGCCAGCCTCGCTCAACCCTGAAGAATTGACGCTGATCGACCCCGCGAGCGGTTCAGGGCACATCCTCGTCGAGGCCTACGATCTGTTCAAGGCGATCTACCTGGAGCGGGGCTATCGCCAGCGCGATGTGGCTAAATTGATCCTGGAGAAGAACCTGTTTGGTCTGGACATCGACGAGCGGGCAGCCCAGCTTACAAGCTTTGCGTTGATGATGAAGGCGCGGGCAGATGACCGGCAACTGTTCGAAAGAGGGGTGAAGCTCAATGTGATGGCTCTGGTGGATAGCACGGGGTTTGATGCGGTTCTGCTCGCCCAAGCTGCGAATTTGGCCGACCACGGGCTGACTACCGACGATCTCATAGTGGACCGGCCAGAGTTCTGTAGACACTCAGTCGCCGCTCTGCGCGTAGCGCCTTTCAAACTCTACCGGTGACAGTCCGCCAGCGGAACCATGCCGGCGGATCGGGTTGTAG
>NZ_JBRRDY010000060.1:0-12631 GCF_056759935.1 Stenotrophomonas sp. STEN035 | reverse complement strand
TTTCTCTCTTTTTATCGGTTTTGGGTTGGGGGTTCCGGTGGGGCTTCCTGGTCGGGCGGCCGCGGGCCAGCGTTTTTTTGGTCCGGCCGCGCGTGGCCCCGGCACTACGCTCGTACCCCCTTCCTTTGGCGTAATCAAGGGAGGGTTGGGGAGGGTAGCTTTTCGCTGGCGGATGCCGCGCCGGCTTGGCGGCTTGGCGGCTTACTCCGCTCCTACAACGCCATTGACGGACTACCCCGGTAACGCCCCTGCCGAGCATGGCTCGGCACTACGTGGCTTTCTGGCACAGGTTTTGCAGCTTCCCCGGCAACGTTCCGTGGGAGGTTCCACATGGCCAACCTGTTTTCCAACTACCTAGGCATCCACGCTCAGGCGCTGCCGCTGCGTGAGCAGCGCATGAAGCTGATCGCCAGCAATCTAAGTAATGCCGACACGCCTGGCTACAAAGCCCGCGATCTCGACTTTGATGCCGCCCTGCGCAATGCCCAGGGGGCGACCAGTGGCAATGGTCTGCTGACCACCACAGCCGAGCAGCACTATGCCATCGGCGACGCCAACGGGCTCAACCCTTTCCAGATCCTGCGCGAAGGCGCCCAGCCCAGCCTAGACGGCAATACCGTCGATCCGGATACCGAGCGCGCTGCTTATGGCCGCGCCGCATTGGAATACCGCGCGTCGCTGAGCTTCGTCGAGTCCAAGGTGAAGACCATGCTCACCGCCATCACTGGCCAATAAGGAAGCGCGCCATGAGCAATCTGCCCATCTTTGATATTGCTGGTTCGGCCTTGAAGGCGCAGTCGGTGCGCATGAGCACCATCGCCTCCAACCTGTCCAACGCTGATTCGATCGCCGGCTCGCCGGAGGCGGTCTACAAGCCGCTGGAGCCAATCTTCCAGGCCGTGACCAGCCGTACGGATCCGAATCTGACCGGTGTGCAGGTCAAGGAGATCGCGCAGAGCGATGCGCCGCCGATCAAACGCTACGAGCCCAATCATCCGCTGGCCGATGGCGAGGGCTATGTGTATTCCCCCGACGTCGATCCGGTTGCACAGATGGTCAACCTCATCTCCACCTCGCGCAACTACCAGGCCGGCGTGGAAATGCTCAGTACCGCCAAGGAACTTGCCTTGGCCACGCTGACCATGGGCCGTTGAGCCCACTCCCCCAGGAATCTGCCGACATGAGTACCAGCGTTAACTCCGATCTTTATGGCTCGCTCGGGCTTAGTGCCCCGAACAAACCTACCACCACCAAGAACAAAGGCTCGCTCGACCAGGCCGATTTTCTGAAGCTGATGAGCACCCAGCTGCAGCACCAGGATCCGACCAAACCAATGGACAACAGCCAGATGGTTGCACAGATGGCGCAGCTGTCCACGGTGCAGGGCATCACCGACCTGAACACGTCGGTGAAGGGCTTCCAGCAGTCCATGGCCAGCGACCAGGTGCTGCGTGGCGCAGCGCTGGTAGGCCATGAAGTGATGGTGCCCTCCACCAAGGTTGCACTGGAGGCCGAAGGTGGCGCCAGCGGCACCGTCGCTGCGCCGTCAGCCGGCTCCGTCACTGTAGACATCACCGATGCCAATGGCCTGAAGGTCGATCAGTTGACCGTCCCGGCCAACGCTGCTGGCGAGGTCGCCTTCCAGTGGGATGGCACCAATGCCGACGGCAAGCGCATGCCGGCCGGTAGCTACACCGTCACCGCCACCCATACCGACAGCGCAGGTGCGCAGAGCAAGCTCAACACCTACGTGCAAGCGAAAGTGGAAAGCGTGACCGTGGGGTCCGATGGCCTGTATCTGAACCTCAAGGGGCTGGGCACTGCCCCGCTCGACTACGTGCTCCGCGTCAGCTGAGCCCCCTCTTCGATTTCCCAGGAGTATCGCCATGGGTTTCAACGTCTCACTGTCGGGCATCAATGCCGCCAACGCGGACCTGAGTGTCACCGCCAACAACATCGCCAACGTCAACACTACCGGCTTCAAGGAATCACGCGCCGAATTTTCCGATCTGTTCAATGCAACCAGCTACGGCCTGTCGCGCAACGCGATTGGCTCCGGCGCACGCTTGAGCAATGTTGCGCAGCAGTTCTCGCAGGGCAACATCAACCAGACCGGGCGCAGCCTGGACCTGGCGGTGGCGGGCGAAGGATTCTTCACCATGAATATGAATGGTGCACGCGTGTACTCGCGTGCCGGCAACTTCCAGACCGACAACGACGGCTATGTGGTCAACCCACAGGGCGCGCGCCTGCAGGTGTTCACGCCCAACGCCGATGGCACCCGCTTCGATGGCCAGCTGACCGATCTGCAGTTGCTCACCACCGACAGCCCGCCCAAGCAGAGTACCTTGGTCAACATGGCCTTCACCCTGCCCGGCAATGCGCCCCAGCCGACAGTAGCGCCGTTCGACCCGACTGATTCCAACACCTATAACCACTCCACCGGTGGCATTACCGTGTACGACTCGCTGGGGGTCAGCCACACCCAGACCTCGTACTTCGTGAAGACGGCAAATGCCAATGAGTGGCAGGTGCACAACTACGTTGACGGCCAGCCCGCGGGCGCGCCCTCAGTGCTGCAGTTCTCCAATGCCGGTGCCCTGACCAATCCGGCCAATGGCAACATCACTTTGGCACCGTTTACGCCAGTCACTGGCGCCGGCGTGGTCAACCTGACCTTGAATGTCTCCGGCGCTACCCAGTACGGCGAGAAATTCGCGATGCGCGATACCCGCCAGGACGGCTATGCCGCTGGCAAGCTCAATGAGATCAGCATTTCCGAGGAAGGTGTGGTGTATGCACGCTATTCCAATGGCGACGACAAGCCGCTGGGCCAGGTGGCTTTGACTACCTTCAACAACCCGCAGGGCCTGCAGAACCAAGGCAATAATCTGTGGGTGGAGACCTTCTCCTCCGGCAATCCACGTACCGGCGCGCCGGATACCTCGGACCTGGGCCAGATCCAGGCGGGCTCGCTGGAAGCCTCGACGGTGGACCTGACCGAGCAGCTGGTCAACATGATCGTCGCCCAGCGCAACTTCCAGGCCAATGCGCAGATGGTGTCAACGCAGGACCAGGTCACCCAGGCCATCATCAACATCAGGTAATGCAGGGAGCGGGGATCAGCCGGCACTGGACTGATCCCTACTCCAGCCCTGCTGCCACCTGCGATTTTCTGACTCAAATTTCAATATGCGAATTCCAGCCCCATGGACAAAGCCCTTTACGTTGCCATGACCGGTGCCCGCGCCTCGCTGCAGGCGCAGGCCACCGTGTCGCACAACCTGGCCAACTCGGATACGCCAGGCTTCAAGGAAGCCTTGGCCAATACCGAAGCGTTCCGCATCCAGGGACCTGGGTTCCCCTCGCGGGTGGATGCAGTGCACGTCGACGCCGGTTTCAACCGTCGCGTCGGTGCGCAACAGATCACCGGCAACGCGCTGGATCTTTCCCTGCAACCCGGCAGCTGGCTTGCGGTGCAATCCAGCGATGGCAGCGAGGCCTACACCCGCAGTGGCGCTTTGTCGCTGACGCCGAACGGGCAGCTGGTAACCGCGGAAGGCAATGCTGTGCTCGATGACAATGGCAACCCGGTCGCGGTGCCGCCACACCAGGCCATGGAGATCGGCCACGACGGTACCTTGTCGATCATCCCACTCGGCGAGGGTCCGCAGACGATGGCGATGATTGGCCGGCTGCGCGTGGTGGATGCACCCAACGAACGCCTGGAACGGCGCCTTGACGGACTGATGCGGAACACAGATCCACAGCAGCCCTTTGCCCAGCGTCAAGGCAAAGCGCTGGACAGCGGCATGCTGGAATCAAGCAATGTCGATGCGGCAGGCGCACTGGTGCAGATGATCCAGCTGCAGCGCCAGTTCGAAATGCAGGTAAAGGTCATCAAGCACGGCGACGAGAACGCACGCAGCGCCAACAGCTTGTTGCGGCTGAGCGGCGGCTGATAGAACAAGCACCGCGCACATGCAGTGCGCCGGCCCTCGCCTTCGGCCGGGCCTATCCTGGAAACGGTGGTTTACCCGTTTCCGGCGCGATGTCATCCATCCCCCGCTTCTCCATATCCGAACGGTACGCACGGATCCGGCGTGTGCCGATCCATACCGCAGCCCGCAGATGCGCGCTGCGATAGACCGTCGTAACGCCGATGCAATCAGCGCCGACATTTCGACGCCGGTTTTGGCACGGCCCATGCATTGACTGTGGCAAGGGCCAATCGGCCGGTATCCGTCACCAAGGAATCGCACCATGAATCAGGCATTGTGGGTCGCCAAGACCGGCTTGGATGCACAACAGACACGCATGTCGGTTGTCTCCAACAACCTGGCCAACACCAATACCACCGGATTCAAGCGCGACCGCGCCAGCTTTGAAGACCTGCTGTATCAGCAGGTACGTCAGCCCGGCGGTTCGTCCTCGGCACAGACGCAGTTGCCGACCGGTCTACAGCTGGGTACCGGTGTACGCGTGGTCGCCACGTCCAAGCACTTCGAACAGGGCAGCCAGCAACAAACCGGCCGCGCACTGGACGTGATGGCCAATGGACGTGGTTTCTTCGAAGTGATGATGCCTGATGGTACTTCGGCCTATACCCGCGACGGCAGCTTCCAGATCAATGCGCAGGGCGAGCTGGTGACCAACAGCGGTTATCCGGTACAGCCCGGCATCCAGATTCCCGAAGGTGCGCAGTCGATGACCATCGGCAGCGACGGCACCATCAGCGTGAAGATGGCCGGCGAAGCCGCATCGGTCGAAATCGGTTCCTTGACGCTTACCGACTTCATCAATCCCGCTGGCTTGCAGGCCAAGGGCGAGAACCTCTTTCTGGAAACCACCGCGTCAGGCCCTGCACAGAACGGCACACCCGGCCTCAACGGTCTGGGCACCGTCGTGCAGGGTGCGCTGGAAGGCAGCAACGTCAACGTGGTCGAAGAGCTGGTGTCGATGATCGAAACACAGCGCGCCTACGAAATGAACGCCAAGGCCATCTCCACCACCGACTCGATGCTCGGCTACCTCAACAACAACGTCTGATTGGTCGCCAAGGGATACCGTCATGAGCAGCACCCCACTCCTGCGCCAAGTTTCCATCGCCGCGTGCGCTGCCTTGATCGGCGGCTGCACCTTGGCCGGCGACGTTCGTCCTTATGCTCCGATGGCGCCGGTCCAGCCCATCGTCGTGCAGGCCGCAGCGCCAACCGCTGGCGCGATCTACGCTGCCGGCCCCGGCTTGAATCTGTATGGCGATCGGCGCGCGCGTGATGCTGGCGACCTGCTGACCATCACCTTGGTCGAAAACACCATGGCCACCACCACCACCAGCACCGCGATCAGCAAGAAATCCAGCGTTGATGTCGGAACGCCGACGTTGTTCGGCGCACCAGTCACCTTGGGTGGCAAAGACATTCTGGGCGCGTCGGCCTCCGCCGACCGTGACTTCGGCGGCAAGGGCAACAGCGCGCAAAGCAATCGCCTGCAAGGCAGCGTCACTGTCACCGTGATCCAGCGCCTGCCCAACGGCAACCTTGTGGTGCAGGGCCAGAAGAACCTGCGGTTGAACCAGGGCGATGAGCTGGTACAGATCCAAGGTGTTGTACGTGCCGCTGACATCAACCCGGACAACACCATTTCCTCCAGCAAGGTTGCCGATGCGCGCATCGCCTATGGCGGTCGCGGCGCGGTAGCACAGTCCAATGCAATGGGTTGGCTGGGCCGCTTCTTCAATTCAGCGTTTGCGCTGTTCTGAGCACTGTAATGAAGACTTTCTCTTTCATGCGTCCTTTTGCCCTGGCTGCACTGGCCCTGGCCGCCACCCTGCCCGCCCAAGCTGAGCGGATCAAGGATCTGGCCCAGGTCGGTGGCGTACGCGGCAATGCGCTGGTCGGCTACGGCCTGGTGGTTGGCCTGGATGGCAGTGGCGACCGCACCAGCCAGGCACCGTTCACAGTGCAGAGCTTGAAGAACCTGCTGGGCGAGTTGGGAGTCAATGTTCCGTCCAATGTGAATCCGCAGTTGAAGAACGTCGCAGCGGTGGCGATCCACGCCGAACTGCCGCCGTTCGCCAAGCCCGGCCAGACCATCGACATCACCGTGTCCTCGATCGGCAACGCCGTCTCGCTACGGGGTGGCGCATTGCTGATGGCACCGCTGAAGGGCATCGATGGGCAGGTGTATGCCATTGCCCAAGGCAATCTGGTGGTCGGCGGTTTTGGCGCGCAAGGCAAGGACGGCTCGCGTGTTTCGGTGAACATTCCAAGCGCTGGCCGCATTCCCAATGGCGCCACGGTTGAACGTGCGCTGCCTGATGTATTCGCTGGCGGTGGCGACATCACCTTGAACCTGCACCAGAACGATTTCACCACCGTCTCGCGGATGGTCAACGCGCTCAACGCTACCTTCGGCGAGGGTGCAGCACGTGCAGTGGATGGTGGCACGGTTTCGGTACAGACACCTACAGATCCCGGTGCGCGGATTGGCATGCTGGCGCGTATCGAGAACGTCGAGCTCTCACCGGGCACTGCGCCAGCTCGCATCGTAGTCAATTCACGCACCGGCACCGTGGTCATCGGCTCGCAGGTGCGGGTCAGTCCGGCAGCAATCTCGCATGGTTCCTTGACGGTCACCGTCAGCGAATCGACCCAGGTCAGCCAACCCAACGCGTTTGCCGGCGGCCAGACGGTTGCCACGCCGCAATCCACCATTACCGCCAGCAACGAAGGCAGCCGCATGTTCCGCTTTGACGGCGGCGCCACCCTGGACGAGATCGTCCGTGCGGTCAACGAAGTTGGCGCTGCCCCGGGCGACCTAATCGCGATCCTGGAAGCCCTCAAGCAGGCCGGCGCATTGACTGCTGACCTTGAGGTGATCTGACATGCGTATCGCCGCGCCCGCGCTGGAACTGAATCCGGCCATCGCCAATGATCCGGCGAAGATCGACAAGGTGGCACGCCAGCTGGAAGGCCAGTTCGCGCAAATGCTGGTCAAGAGCATGCGCGATGCGAGCTTCGGCGATTCGCTCTTCCCAGGCGAAAATCAGATGTTCCGCGAGATGTACGACCAGCGCATTGCGGAGGCGATGACGCGCGGTCGCGGGCTTGGGCTGTCGTCGATGATTGCGCGTCAACTTGGTGGCGCCGAAGGTGCAGCAACGGCACCGGTAGATACCAGCATCAAGCCCGCGGCTGCTGTACGCGCCTATCAGTTGGCAGCTCCTGCAGCCACCGGCCTGCCGCTGGGTGCCCCGGCGGGCGACGTAGATCCGCTGTCATCGCTGAACCTCAATGACCAATCCACCTATATGGCGCCACAGGCGCAGGTGCTTGACCTAATTGCTGGCCGTGACAGCAGTAGCTTCCATGCTTCCTTGAACAACACCGCCCCGTACCAGGACACCTCGCCGGCCGCACTGTCCACCGACTGGGCGATGAGCAATGACCGCTGGAGCAAGGTGTCGGCTGCGGAGCGCGGCGATGCGGTTGATAACGCTACTGCCAATGTCGCTGCCGACAAACTTGGCAAGCATACGCCGGAAGGTTTCGTCGCCAGCATCTGGCCGCATGCCGAGCGTGCCGCGCGCGAGCTCGGCGTTGATCCGCGCGCACTGGTCGCCCAGGCAGCGCTGGAAACCGGCTGGGGCAAGCGCCACATCAAGCGCGACAACGGTGACAGCAGCCACAACCTGTTCGGCATCAAGGCCAATGGTTGGAGCGGCGAACGCGCCACCACCGGCACCCACGAATACGTCAACGGCCAGCGCCGCAATGAGGTCGCCAGCTTCCGTGCCTATGGTTCCATGGCAGAGAGCTTTGGCGACTACGTCCGCATGCTGAAGACCAGCCCGCGCTACCAGGCCGCACTCAGCGCCGGCAGCGATGTACGCAGCTTTGCCCAAGGGCTGCAGCGCGCCGGCTACGCCACCGATCCCTCGTACGCGGCCAAGATCGCCGCTATCGCCGCTGGCCCGACCATCCAACGCGCTGTCGCCGCCATTGGCGACGCCAGCGCCGGTCTAAGCCAGACCTTTGCCAGTAACGCCGGTGCTACCGGCATCACCCGTCGTTGAGATAGCCGTCCATGTCTAATGTTCTTTCCACTGGCACCAGCGCACTGATCGCCTTCCAACGGGCGTTGGCCACGGTCAGTCACAACGTCGCCAACATCAAGACTGACGGCTATAGCCGGCAGAAGGTGGATTTCGCTACTCGCGATCCCAGCGATGTTGGCTACGGTGACGTCGGCAATGGCACCAAGATCACCGACATCCGTCGTGTTGCCGATCAACTGGCGATCTCACGCTTGTTGGACAGCAACGGCGAGCTGGCGCGACTGCAACAGCTCTCCGGCATGGCTGATCGGGTCGATGCTCTGTTCTCCGACGCTGCCACCAATGTTACTGGTGTGTGGTCAAATTTCTTTGACGCCGTCAACGGGCTGGCGTCCAACGCCTCTGGCGCAGCCGATCGCCGCGATGTATTGGACAACGCCAGCACCCTGGTCAACCGCTACAAACAACTCAACGCCAATCTTGATGGTCTGAACAGCGAGGTCAACAACGGCTTGATCGCTGCTGCCACCGAGGTAAACCGGCTTGCGTCGGAGATCGCCCAGATCAACGGTGCCATCGGCAGCAACGCCGCCGCAGCCGCGCCGGACCTGCTGGACCGTCGCGACCAGCTGATCTCAAAGTTGGTCGGCTATACCGGCGGCACAGCGGTGATCCAGGACGGCGGCGTCATGAATGTCTATTCGGCGGGCGGCCAGGCGCTGGTTGTTGGCACAACCGCCTCGCAGATCACCACCGCTGCTGATCCGTATCAGCCCGAGCGCCTGCGTCTTGCAATCAAGACTCAGGGCATGACCGTGACCCTGGACAGCAAGGCGCTGGGCGGCCAGATCGGCGGTCTGCTCGAGTTCCGCGAAACCGTACTGACCCCAGCGCAAGCCGAGCTGGGCCGGATCGCGGTGGGCATGGCGCAGTCGTTCAACCAGGCCCACGCCGAAGGCATGGACCTGTATGGCGACATGGGTGGCAAGTTCTTCAATCTCGGCACACCGAAGATATCCGGGCATAGCGGCAACACCGGCAGCGCCACGTTCACCACCAGCTATGGCGACCTGGGCGCGCTGGATGGGCAGAACCTGCTACTGAAGTTCGACGGCAGCACCTGGCAAGCCAGCCGCGCCGATACCGGCGTGGCGGTACCGATGACCGGCACCGGCACTGCTGCCGATCCGTTCGTGGTCAATGGTGTGCAATTCGTGGTGGGTGGCACCCCCGCCACCAACGATCGCTTCCTGCTTCAGCCGACGACTGGGGCAACCAACGACCTGTCGGTGGCGATCACCGATCCCTCGCGCATTGCCGCCGCCAACCCAGTCAAGGGTAGCGCCGTGTTGGGCAATACCGGCACCGGTGTACTTGGCAAGCTGGAGGTACTGAATGCAGGCAACCCCGCACTGCTCAATCCAGCGGTGATCACATTCACCGATGCCAACAACTACACCATCGACGGCACTGGTCCCTACCCCTACACGCCTGGTCAGACCATCAGCGCCAACGGCTGGAGCGTGGTCCTTGACGGCAAACCTGCTGCGGGCGACCGCTTCGATATCGGCAAGACCGCTGCTGGCTCCAGCGACAGCGGCAACGCTTTGCGTCTTGCCGATGTCGAGGACGCCAAGGCATTCAACGGCGGCACCGTCACCTTGAATGGCGCGTTGGGTGGGCTGACCACGCAGATCGGCTCCGCCGCGCGTGCTGCCGACTACTCGCTGCAGGCGCAGCAGGTAATCAACGACAACGCCAAGGCATCACGGGATTCGATCTCCGGTGTGAACCTTGATGAGGAAGCAGCGGACATGCTCCGGCTACAGCAGGCCTACCAAGCTGCATCGCAGCTGATTTCCACTGCCGACACGATGTTCCAGACGATCTTGAAGGCGGTGGGCTGATGAGTAACCGTATCTCCAGCAACATGATGTACGACCAGTCGGTCTCGCTGATGTTGGCCAAGCAGAGCAAGATGAATCATCTTGAGCAGCAACTGGCAACCGGCAAGAAGATCGTCACTGCCAAAGATGATCCGGTCGCCTCCGGTACTGCTGTCGGCTTGGACCGCGTTCTTGCCAAGCTGCAACAACTCGGCAAGAACGCCAACACTGCCCAGAACCGACTAGGCATGCAGGAGAATGCGCTGGCCCAAGCCGGAGAGTTGCTGGCACGGGTATCGGAGCTGAGCGTGCAGGCCAACAACGCTGCGCTGTCTGCCGAGGACCGCAAGACAGTCTCTGCAGAGCTGAAGTCGATCAAGGACCAGATGCTGGCGTTGGCCAATACCACCGACGGCAATGGCCGCTACGTATTTGGCGGTACTGCCGATGGCACTGCACCGTTCACCCTTGCCAATGGCACGGTCACCTATCACGGCGATCAGATCCAGCGCCAGGTCGAAGTTGCACCGGGTACCTTCGTCAAGGACGCACAGCCCGGCAGCGAGGTCTTCCTGCGTATCCGCACCGGCGATGGCACGGTGGATGCAGCTGCGGTTGCTGGCAACACCGGCAAGGCTGTGCTCACCGATATCAGCCGCGATGGCTCGGGCAACTGGAACGGTGACAGCTACACGCTGCGCTTCACAGCAGCGGATACCTATGAAGTGGTGGATGCCAGCAACGCAGTGGTTGGCACCGGCACCTATAAGGCCGGTGAGGACATTGTCTTCCAGGGTCTGCGTGTGGGTATTGACGGTACGCCGGCAGCAGGCGATGCGTTCACAGCCGGTCAGGCCGGCACGCGCGACGTGTTCAGCACCATCGATCAGCTGGTGCAGACGCTGCAGATGGATACCTCCACCGAAGCCGGCCGTACCGCTCAACAGAACGCGCTGCAGGCAAGCATCCGTGATGTTGCCCGCGCATCGGGCAGCCTGATTGATGCACGCGCCGCTGGCGGCGCACAACTCAAATCAATCGACGATGCGGCATCGCTGCGAGAAGCCAGCAGCATCACCTTGAAAAGTTCACTGTCGCAGTTGCGCGACCTCAACTACGCCGAGGCCATCGGGCAGTACCAGCTCGAAGGCGCGGCCTTGCAGGCGGCACAGACCATCTTCACCCAGATGCAGTCGATGTCGCTGTTCAACATGATCCGCTGATTCCGTAATCCGCAGCTCTTCCGCTTCCTCATACGCACCACGTCACCGAACACAACGGAGAAGTCCCATGGCACAAGTCATCAACACCAACATCATGTCGCTGAACGCTCAGCGCAACTTGAACACCAGCGGCAGCAGCCTGGCGACGTCCATCCAGCGCCTGTCCTCGGGCCTGCGCATCAACAGCGCCAAGGACGATGCCGCCGGCCTGGCCATCTCCGAGCGTTTCAGCACCCAGATCCGCGGCCTAGATGTGGCTGTACGCAACGCCAACGATGGCATCTCGCTGGCCCAGACCGCTGAAGGCGCAATGGTCGAGATCGGCAACAACCTGCAGCGCATCCGTGAGCTGGCAGTGCAGTCGTCCAACGCCACCAACTCGGCCAGCGATCGTGAAGCGCTGAACGCCGAAGTCGACCAGCTGCTTTCGGAAATCGACCGCGTTGCCAACCAGACCGGCTTCAATGGCACCAAACTGCTGGACGGCAGCTTCACTGGTGCGCTGTTCCAGGTTGGTGCCAACTCCGGCCAGACCATCGGTATCAATGCGATCGTCGACGCCAATATCGACACCCTGGGTAAAGCCGGCTTTGCCGATGACGTGAGCGGCACCGGCATTGCTGGCACCCCGGCCACCGCTTCGGGCTCGATCAGCGGCATTACCGTCAGCGTCACCCCGGCCGGCGCCGCCGCAGCTACCCAAATCAAGCTGGACGACATCAAGATCGAAGTTGGCGACGACGCTGCCGCCGTGCAGAAAAAGGTAGCGCAGGCGTTCAACAACAAGCTGGACCAGACCGGCATGTACGCAAGCATCGAAGGCGGCGCGTTGAAGCTGACCTCGGTCAAGGCTGGCCAGGACTTTGGCGGCGTCACCAATGGCACCTTGGCCGGCGGCACCGGCATCACCGTATCGCTGGCCGCTGACCTGGGCGCCACCACCGCTGCGGCCGGCGTGGCTGCAAACGGCGGCGGCATTCGCCACATGGAAGATCTGGACGTCTCGAGCTTCTCCGGCTCGCAGCGTGCAATCGAGATCGTCGACAAGGCACTGACCGCGGTCAGCAGCTCGCGTGCGGAAATGGGTGCGATCCAGAACCGCTTCACCTCCACCATCGCCAACCTGGCGACTACCTCGGAAAACCTCTCGGCCTCCCGCAGCCGTATCCGCGATGCGGACTACGCCAAGGAAACCGCCGAAATGACCCGCACCCAGATCCTGCAGCAGGCCGGTACGGCCATGCTGGCCCAGGCCAACCAGGTGCCGCAGAACGTGCTCAGCCTGCTGAAGTAAACGAACTCCACCCGTTCAATTAAGAACCCCGGCTTGCCGGGGTTTTTTTTTCTGATTTTTGTGGGAGCGGCGGGGGCCGGGCGCCGCGGGGGCCGCGGATAAAGTAGGGGCCCCCCGCGTCCGGGGGGTGGCCCACACCGCGCGCCGCGCCGCGCCCCCCCAGAACCAC
>NZ_JBRRDY010000059.1:0-12679 GCF_056759935.1 Stenotrophomonas sp. STEN035 | reverse complement strand
ATGCTCGGCAGAGGCGTTGTCGGTAGAGCTCCTGCCGAGCATGGCTCGGCACTACATGGAGCAGAGGCAATGCCGAGCATGGCTCGGCACTACCGGGAAGCAAAAAAAAACCGGGCCCGGAATGATCCAGGCCCGGCGGGTCACGCTAACCGGCGATGTTGCTTGCCGGGATGGATCAGAACTTGAAGCGCAGGTTGGCCATGTAGCGGCGGCCGGTGAAGTACTCCGCGGCCAGTGCTTCTTCCTGTGCGACGTACTGGCGGTACTTCTCGTTGAGCAGGTTCATCGCATCCAGCGACAGGCTCAGGTTGTCGGTGAAGTTCCAGCCCAGGCTCGCGCTCAGGTCGGCATATGCGGCGGTGGTGGCAGCCGGTGCGCCGGCGACATAACCAACACCTTCGTACTTGCTGCGCCAGTTGTAGTTGACACGGGCGCTGAACTGCTCGTTTTCAAAGTACGGGCTGACGCTGACGGTGCTGCGCGACAGGTAAGGCATGTTGTTGCCGGCATCGGTATTGCCGGTTGCGTAGGTGTAGTTGGCGATCAAGCCCAGGCCGGTGTCACCGAAGGCCTGCTGGTAGTTGACGTTGAAGCCACGGACGCTGGCACCACCGGCATTGCGCGGACGGGTGACGCTGTAGTCGCAGAAACCGTCGGCGGTACAGCCGTGCGAGCCAACCGTGGTCAACCAGGTGGTCGGGTTGCTGTCACGCATCGAGTTGTAGCGACGCTCGTTGCCCGGCGTCTGCAGCACGTAGTTCTGGGTCTGCTTCAGGAACACCGAGCCTGCCAGGATCGACTGCGGAGCGAAGTACCACTCGGCCGACAGGTTGAAGTTGTAGGCCTTGTACGGGTCCAGATCCGGGTTGCCGCCCGAGCCGGTCATCATGGTGTCGTTGAGGAACAGGTTGTTCGACATCAGGTTGTACGGTGCCCAGGCGATGACCTTGGCAGCCGAAGCGCGCAGCACCACGTCGCCACCATTGTCATAGACCAGGTTGAGCGAGGGCAGCATGTTGCTCTTCTTGCTCTTGCTGGTCTGCCACCACTCGGCCGGCGCCGGCAGCACCGGCACGTTGTCGCCGTAGACATAGGCGCTGCTGTCGGTCTTGGTCTGAACCCAGCGTACGCCGACGTTACCGCGCAGGGCGCCGGTGGAGAAATTCAGCTGCGTGTAGGCGGCAGTGGTCTTCTGTTCCAGTTCCCAGGTGTTGTTCAACAGGCTGGAGGCGTCGGAACGGGAGTAGTTGACCGGGCTGCCGTGGACCCAGCTGACCACGTTGCCCTTGCCGACCTGCGGGTGGTGGCTGGTGTTGCCGTACACGCCGCCCATGCTGCCGAGCAGATTGGTGTTGCCGATGGTGCCGACGTCAGCCAGGGTGCCGGTACGCACGCCGCCGTACACGCCAAGGCCGTAGTTCTCCGTGTGCTCGGTGCGACGCACGCCAACCAGCAACTGGTTGAAGATGCCGTCGAAGTTCTTGCTGAAATCCAGCTGCGCGTACTTGTCCTTGGCTTCGGAACTGAACACGCCGTTGTTGCCGAAGATGTTGCCCCAGTTGGCCGGATCGTAATACGCGGCCTGGTCGTCGGCCTGGAAGCCCTTGCGGTAGTCCCAGCTGTAGGCACCGCTGTAGACCGGCTCGATCAGGTACTGGCTGATGTTCGGGTTCTCTGACTTGCTGGTGCCGATCTTGCCGCCCAGCTTCCAGCCATCACCGCGGTACTGCAGGTCCAGGTCCACGCCCTTGGTGGTTACTTCGGAGAAGCGCACCTGGTTGTCGTAGATGATGCCGGTGCCACTGCCAGGGTTGGCGTTGGTGTGGCCGCCGGTGACGAAGCCGCCCGGGCCGGTCGGATTGAAGTAATCGACGGCCTGCATGGACGAGTTGTTCTGCGTCATGAAGTTGTACATCGACTGGTTGTAGCTGTCGAAGTTCTCCTTGATGTACAGGCCGCTCAGGGTGCCTTCGAACTGATCGTTGGGCTTGAACTGCAGGTTCACCAGGGCGCTGTCGCGCTTGCGCTCCTGCTGGAAGTAGGCAACGTTGATTTCCTGCGCGACCTTGTCGGTCGGGCGCAGCTCGCCCTTGGCAATCTGCGCGGCAACGTTCGGGTTGACTGCGGCGAAGTCGGCAACGGTGCTGTAACCGAAGATTTCGATGCCCTGGCGATCGACCTTTTCTTCGTGGCGCTGGGCGGCAACGTTTACACCCCAGGTGGAGTCGTCATTCTTCCAGCTGTAGAGCACCGAGACGTTCGGTGCGCCCTTCTTGGCCTGGTCGTTGTAGCTGTAGCCGACCGAGCCGCTGACCGAATTGGCATCCATGTCCAGCGGCTTGCGCGAATGCATCATCACGGTGCCGCCGAGGCTGCCTTCCGGCAGGCGGGCTTCGGAGGACTTGATGATTTCCAGGCGGCCCAGCACTTCCGGGGCCAGCATGGTGTAGTCGAAACCGCGGTTCGGCGACTCGCCGTACAGCCAGATGGCCTGGGCAACCGGGTGACCATCGATGAAGCTCAGGTTGAGGCTCGGGTCGGTGCCGTCGATGCTGACGCGCTCGCCCTGGCCGAAGCGGCGGTCGATGGTGACGCCCGGGATCAGCGCCATGGCTTCGGCGGCGTTGGTGTTCGGGAACTTGCCGATGTCTTCAGCGGTGATCGACTCGGACACGGTGTCGTTGTTGCGCTTGCTGTCCAGCGACTTTTCAAGGCTGGCGCGGATACCGGTGACGGTCACGGTGTCCAGGTCGGTGGCGCTCTTGGAGGCTTCCTGCGCGTGTGCGCTGAAGGCGAGGCAGCTGACGATGGCTGCCGAAAGCATTGTCTTGCGATGCATGTTGTCTCTCCTCAACATCAAGATTGATTGGCACTGCGTGCCGCGTTACTACAGGGTCCTGCTGGTGGATCTGTTGCTTATGCTGCTGAAGGCTTACGTGGCCGACTTTTCCAGATACCAACTGGCGGCGCCGATGACGCCCAGTTGCCCGTGCTCTACCAGTTTCACGGGAATGCTTTGCAGCGCCTTGCGCATCGGCCCCTTGTTGAGGAAGCGTTCGACGAAGGTGCTGTTCAAAAGAAATTGGCTGATCTTCGGCAGGATGCCGCCGGCCAGATAGACGCCGCCCTGCACGCCGTAGAGCAGGGCCATGTCACCGATGGTCGAGCCGAGGATTCCGCAGAACAGCTGCAGGGTTTCCACGGCCAGCGGGTCGCTGCCATCACAGGCGGCGGCGCTGACGGCATCGGGGGTGGTGTGCACCGGTGCGACACCGCGCACCGCGCACAGCGCGTTGTACAGATTGAGCAGGCCGGGGCCAGACAGCGCCTGTTCGATGGACACATGCGGACGGTCCTGCAGCATCTGCTGCAACACAGCCATTTCCAGTTCGGTGGTCGCAGCCAACGAGGCCTGGCCAGCTTCGGTGGCCAGGACCACCGAGCGGTTGCCGACCGGGATCCACACCGCGGCGCCCAGGCCGGTGCCCGGGCCGATCACCAGGGTCGGGCCACGCTCGGCTTCGGCCGGGCCGGTCAACTGCAGCACCTGGCTGGCGTTGATGTGACCGGCGGCGTGCGCGACGGCTTCGAAATCATTGACCAGATGTACGCCGGCAAAGCCCAGGTCATCGCGGATGCGGGTGGATGACAGCGGCCACGGCAGGTTGGCCGAGATCACCGTGCCGTCCGGTAGCGCGTAGCCGGCGGTGGCGATCACGCAGTGCTCGACCGGCGGATTGTGGCTGGCGAAGTCGGACAGGATCGCGCTGAGGCTGGGGTAGTCCGCGCACCGGTACTTGCGATAGGACAGTACGTCGATAGACGGGTCGTTTGCTGCCGCTGCCCGGATCAGGCCGACGCGGACGTGCGTGCCACCCACGTCGGCGGCGAAGAAGGGCCGGGAGGCGGGGTCAAGGCGGGTGGTCTGCAGTGGGGGGACGACAGCTGTCACTCGGTTTCCCTATGGCGAGGCGGAGCGCCCGGAAGGGCACCATTGGGGGGCGAGTCTGTAATCGTTCTGACAACGATGTCAACGAATAATTGAAACTTTCGATGCTGCGCCGCAGCGTGTCTGCGCAAACCTTACGGTGCCTGCATTTGTTGCATCCGATAGCGTGTAGGCGCTGAACTTGCAGGGTTTTACGGCGAAAGCCTGATCCTTCCGGGCTTGCCGGGCATTCCTGATGATTCATCGGAATTGCCCGGCGTGGTCGCGTTGTTGACAAACTTGTCCGCAGCAAACCATATATGTGACAACGTTGTTCCCACGTAATCGCCCGACGGCCTCGATCCGTCTCCCGCATCCGCAGGAGCTTTGCCCATGTCTGCTGTTCCCGTCTCGACGCCGCGTACCAGCATGGCGTCGTCCATTGCCATCGTCGGCGTGCTGTTTTTCATCATCGGCTTCTGTACCTGGATCAACGGTCCGTTGATCACGTTCGTCAAGCTGGCCTTTGACGTAAACGAGGTGTCTGCGTTCCTGGTACTGATGGTGTTCTACCTGTCGTACTTCTTCCTGGCGCTGCCGGCCTCGTGGATCCTCGGCCGCACCGGCATGAAGAAGGGCCTGGCCTTGAGCCTGGCGGTGATGGCGGTCGGCGCGATGGCGTTCGGCGAGTTCGCCACCCAGCGCTGGTTCGGCGGCGCGCTCGCCGGTCTGTTCGTGATCGGCGGCGGCATGGCCTTGTTGCAGACCGCAGTCAATCCCTATATCAGCATCCTCGGGCCGATCGAAGGCGCCGCGCAGCGCATTGCGCTGATGGGCATCTGCAACAAGATTGCCGGCATCCTCGCGCCGGTGGTGATCGGTACCTTCGTGCTGCACGGCATCGGCGACCTGGAAAGCCAGGTACAGGCGGCCGACGCCGCGACCAAGGCCGATCTGCTCAATACCTTCGCCGCCAAGATCCACACACCCTATATGGTGATTGCCGGTGTGCTGCTGCTGGTTGCAGTCGGCGTGCTGTTCTCGCCGCTGCCGGAAGTGCAGCCGGACCAGGCCAATGCCGTGGCCAACGACGGCAAGGCCGCCAAGCGCAGCATCTTCCAGTTCCCGCACCTGTGGCTGGGCGTGATGTGTCTGTTCGTCTACGTCGGCGTGGAAGTGATGGCCGGTGACGCCATCGGTACCTACGGCAATGCCTTCGGCCTGCCGCTGGACCAGACCAAGCTGTTCACCTCCTACACCCTGTTCGCGATGCTGGTGGGCTACGTGATCGGCCTGTTGGTCATCCCGCGCTTCATCTCGCAGGAAAAGTACCTGGCGGTGTCGGCGGTGCTGGGCGTGGTCTTCACCCTGGGCGCGTACTTCACCCACGGCTATGTGTCGGTGGGCTTCGTTGCCGCGCTGGGCTTTGCCAACGCCATGATGTGGCCGGCGATCTTCCCGCTGGCGATCCGCGGCCTGGGCCGTTTCACCCAGATTGGTTCGGCCCTGCTGGTGATGGGTATTGCCGGTGGCGCGATCATTCCGCAGGCCTTTGCCCTGCTCAAGCATGCGTACCCGGAACACTTCCAGCTGGTGTTCGCCGCGCTGATGATCCCCTGCTACCTCTACATCCTGTACTTCGGCACCGTAGGTCATAACGCGGGCAAGGCACGTGGCGCCTGAATCAAGCATCATGGCGGCAATCGAGCCAACGCGGGAACCGGTAATGCGTAGACCCACCATCAAGGATGTCGCCGAGCGTGCCAAGGTCTCATTGAAGACCGTCTCGCGGGTGATCAACAACGAGCCTTCGGTGATGCAGGCCACCCGCGCGCGCGTCCTGCGCGCGGTGGCCGAGCTGGACTATGAGCCCGATCCGTCCGCGCGCAACCTGCGCAGCAACACCACCTTTGTCATCGGGCTGGTGTACGACAACCCCAATCCGTACCACATCATCGGGGTGCAGAACGGCGTGTTGTCGGCCTGCCGCGAGACTGGCTTCGGCCTGCAGATCCATCCCTGCGATTCGACCTCGCCGATGCTGGCCGAGGAATTGGCCGATTGGGTACAGCGTTCGCGTCTGGCCGGGCTGGTGCTGACCGCACCGATGTCCGAGCGCCCGGAACTGGTGTCCGCGCTCAATGCGCGCGGCATCAAGACCGTACGCATCATCGCCGCTACCGAAGACCCGGGCGATGGCCCCTGCGTGTTCGTCGATGACCGCGATGCCGCCTACGAGATCACCGAGCACCTGATCCAACTCGGCCACCAGCGCATCGGCTTCCTGTGGGGCGGCACCTCGCACCGTTCCAGCGGCGAGCGCTACGCCGGCTACGAAGCGGCGCTGAAGGATTACGGCATCCCATTGGACAAGCACCTGGTGATCCCGGGCGACTACACCTTTGACGATGGCTTCCGTGGTGCACGCCGCCTGCTCGCGCTGCGTGAACCGCCTACCGCCATCTTCGGCTCCAACGACGAAATCGCCGCTGGCGTGCTGGCTGCGGCCAATTCGGCCGGCCTGAACGTGCCTTACGACCTGTCCATTGCCGGCTTCGAGGACAGCCCGTTCTCGCGGCAGTCATGGCCGGCACTGACCACCGCCAAGCAGGCCACCGGCGACATCGCCCGCCATGCTGCGCGCTTGTTGATCAGCCAGCTGCGTACCGATGCCTACGAAGACAGCCCGGCACAGCTGCAGAACCAGGGCTTCGTACCGCAGTTGGTGGTACGTGGTTCCACCGCACCGCTGCGCCAGCAGCCGTCGCGACCTCCTTCATCTCCCCCCGACCTATCCGAGTAACGATCCATGGCACTGCCGAGTGAAACCGAAACCCTGATGTTCAACGAGGCCGCGGAAAGCGCCTCTGTCATCGCCGCCCAGTTCGCACGTAACCGCGACGTGGTGCAGGCCCTGGCCGCCGACCTGCGCCAGAACCCGCCACCGTTCGTTGTTACCTGCGCACGCGGCAGTTCCGATCACGCGGCAACCTATGCCAAGTATCTGTTCGAAACCCAGCTCGGCCTGGTCACCGCCTCGGCCTCGCCGTCGGTGGGCTCGGTCTATGAAGCGCCGCTGCAGCTGCGTGGCGCGTTGTACATCGTGATCTCGCAGTCGGGCAAGAGTCCCGATCTGCTGCGCAATGCCGAGGCTGCCAAGGCCGCCGGAGCGCGCGTGGTGGCGTTGGTCAATGTCGAGGATTCACCGCTGGCATTGCTGGCCGAAACGGTCATTCCGCTGGGCGCCGGCGTCGAGCGCAGTGTCGCCGCGACCAAGAGCTATCTGGCGTCGCTGGCTGCAATCCTGCAGTTGGGCGCGTACTGGAAGAACGATCCGGAATTGATCGCCGCACTGGATGCATTGCCGGCCGCGATGTCCGAGGCATGGGCATGCGACTGGACAGCGGTGACCGACGGTCTGGTCGATGCGCACAATCTGTTCGTGCTCGGCCGCGGCCCCGGCCTGGCTGCAGCGCAGGAAGCCGCGCTGAAGTTCAAGGAAACCTGCGGCCTGCACGCCGAAGGCTATAGCTCGGCCGAAGTGAAGCACGGCCCGATGGCGCTGGTCGGCCGCGACTTCCCGGTACTTGCCTTTGCTCAGCCCGACGAAACCGGCGCCGGCACCCGTGCCGTGGCCGAAGAGTTCGCTGCACGCGGCGCGCAGGTGTGGCTGACCGGTGAGGGCGGCAACCTGCCGACCGCTGCTGCTCCGCATCCGCTGTGCGCACCGCTGCTCACCATCCAGAGCTTCTACCGCGCGATCAACGCACTGGCGCTGCGCCGTGGCAACAACCCGGACCTGCCGCCGCACCTCAACAAGGTGACGGAAACGGTCTGATGAAAACCGCGCTGCGCAATGGCCGGGTACTTGCCGGCGAGAACTTCCGTGACGATGTCGCGGTGTTGACCGAAGACGGCCGCATCACTGCGGTCGTCGCCAGCGATGACCCGGCGGTTGCCGCGGCCGATGCGCAGGTGGACCTGGGCGGCGGCTGGCTGCTGCCCGGTTTCATCGACGCCCAGGTCAATGGCGGCGGCGGTGCGCTGTTCAACAACCAGACCGACGTCGATGCGCTGCGCACGATGGTGGCCGGGCATCGCCGCTACGGCACCACCGGCATGCTGCCGACCCTGATCAGCGACGATGCCGAGGTGATGGCGCGTGCGGTGCAGGCCACCCGCGAGGCGATTGCGGCCAAGGTGCCGGGCGTGCTCGGGATCCATCTGGAAGGCCCGTATATCGCACCGGCGCGCAAGGGCACGCACGATGCAGGCAAGTTCCGCGTGCCGGATGCCGATGAAGTACGCATGGCGACGGCGCTGGACAATGGCGTCACCCTGATCACATTGGCACCCGAGCGCGTACCGCTGGAGACGATCCAGCAGATGGTCGCCAACGGCGCCATCGTTGCTGCCGGTCATACCGCCGGTACCTACGACGAAATCCGCGCCGGGCTTGATTCAGGCATCACCGGTTTCACCCACCTGTACAACGCGATGTCGCCGTTGCAGGGGCGTGATCCCGGCGCGGTCGGCGCGGCGTTGGAAGATGCCGACAGCTGGTGCGGGGTGATCGTCGATGGGGTACACGTGCATCCGGCCAGCCTGCGCGTGGCGTTGGCGGCCAAGCCGCGCGGCAAGGTGTTCCTGGTCACCGATGCAATGCCAATGGTGGGCTCGGACAACCCGGCGTTCGAGCTGTATGGCGAGACCATCACCGCCGTTGATGGCGTGGTCCGCAATGCCGCTGGTGCCTTGGCTGGTTCGGCCTTGGACATGATCACTGCGGTACGCAATACCGTTGGTTTGTTGGGTCTCTCGCTGGCCGAGGCTTCGCGCATGGCATCGACGTATCCGGCGCAGTTCCTGGGTCTGGATGATCGTTACGGGCAGATTGCGGTTGGCTACCAGGCCGATTTCGTCCTGCTGGATACCGATCTGCAGGTACGGGGCACCTGGATTGCCGGTCAGCGCGATTGACTTCAGGCATGAATAAAGCCATCCGTTATGCCTCGGTGGATGCCCTGCGTGGCATCACCGTGGCGGCCATGCTGCTGGTCAACAACCCCGGCAGCTGGAGCCACGTCTACGCGCCGCTGCGGCATTCGGAGTGGAATGGCTGCACGCCAACCGATCTGGTGTTTCCGTTCTTCCTGGTGATCGTCGGCGTGTCCATTGCGCTGGGCGTGGTACCGCGGGTGGAGCAGGGCGCTGATCGCAGTGCGTTGGCACGCACGGTATTGATCCGCGCCGGCCGCATTCTCGGTTTGGGCCTGCTGCTGCATTTTCTTGCCTGGTGGTGGCTGGACCTGGCGCACTACCGGCCATGGGGTGTGCTGCAACGCATTGGCTTGTGTTTCGCCGCAGCTGGCATGGCGGCGATCTGGTTGAAGCCGCGGCTGCAGTGGTTGTGCATCGGCGTGTTGTTGACCGGCTACGCTGCGCTATTGGTGGCAGGTGGCTCGTTGGAGCCCTGGCTCAACCTGAGCAGCCGTGTGGATACGGCGTTGTTCGGGGCGCTGCTGTATCAGTACGATCCGGTTGCCGGTCATGGCCATGATCCGGAAGGCATGGTGTCCACGCTGGGTGCACTGGCTTCGACCCTGCTGGGTCTGCGTGCCGGTGCTTTGCTGCGACAACGTCCATGGCGATTGCTGCCAGGGGCTGTGTTGCTGTTGGTTGCCGGCGGCCTGTGGGCGCAGTGGCTGCCCTTGAACAAGAATCTGTGGACCTCGTCGTACGTGTTGTGGACTGGCGGCTGGGCGTTCGCCGGACTATGGCTGGCGCACATCCTGATCGATTGCCGGCAGTGGCCGCCACTGGGGCGTCGCTTCGGTGTCAACGCGATCACCGCGTATGCGGGCTCTTCGGCGATGGTGCTGGCGATGATGGCCACCGGTAGCTGGAACTGGCTGTGGGAACACCTGTTCAACCGCTGGTTGACCCCGCTGGGCGGCGCGCAGTTTGCTTCGCTGGTGATGGCGTTGAGCTTCGTCGCCCTGTGGTGGTTGCCGATGGCGTGGATGGACCGGCGTAGGATCTATCTGAAAATCTGAGGCGGCTGGTTGTAGGAGCGGCGTAAGCCGCGAAGCTGGTGATACATCGCCAACCGCAGCAGCTGCAATTGCACAATCGAACGGTGCCTTTTGCATCGTTGGCTTCGCGGCTTACGCCGCTCCTACAACATCCAAAGGCCGTTGCGGGCTTGCCCGCTGCAGGTAATCGCTGACTATCTTACGCCTGCACATGCCTTTTTTCAGGTGCATCGGCCGTGTGGGAACCGGCATAATTCATGCTTGGCACGTTGCCAAACCGCCCGGAACATGGCGGGGTAAATCTGTTGAAAGCATGAAAGGGATGACATGAAGCACTATCCAGCAATGATGGGCGTGGCGCTGTTGGCATTGGCCATGACCAATGCGCACGCCAAGAAGCCTGAAGCGGCGCCCGGTTTCAATTACGAGTTCAGCGTTGGCGCGGGTGCCAAAGGGCGGCAGACAGGCGATGCGGAACTGCGCGTGGTCAGGCGCGAACACACCGGGCGTGCCATTGGCCTGCAGATTGCGGCAGGCCTGCTGGGTGGTGGCGCGATGGGCTTCGGCAAGAATCAGCTGCATGGCGAGCGGATGAAGGAGATCCCAAACCCGGGCAAGGATGTCCTGCAGGACGCGCTGCGTGCGCAGGTGCAGCAGTGGCAGGCGGACAATCCGCAGCGGGTGATCGACCAGCCGCTTATCGTCGACCTGCAAGGCAGTGATTGGGTACTGATGTACCAGGAGCTTGACCAGACAGACACGCCGTACGAGCTGCGCTACAGCACGCGTATCGCTTTGAGGTCACCATCGCGGGGTTTCGTGAAGGGGTCGGAATGGTACGGAAACTTCACCTGCACGCCAACGCCGGTTGTGCAGACCTATCCCACGTGGGCGGATGACGATTTCGCAGGTGTTCGCGACGTCCGCGCGCGCTACGTCGCCGACTGCGCACAGCAGTTCGCCCGGTTGCTGCCGCAATGGATGCAGGTTGTCGGTGGTGGTGACACAAGTCAGGCCGCGGCGCAGGTCGCGACGGAAACCCCTGCGCAGAGCGTGCAGCCGCCGGCTGCTGCCGTTGAGCAGGAAGAAGAAGCAACGGCGCAGACAGCGGATGAAGCAGCGAGCCAGCTGCAGCCGTGCTGATCCCACGATCGGCAGTGGGCGGCGGTGTTGGCTGCAGCCCTTGGCTATTCGCCCGGCCTGAAGTGCAATGCTTCAGGCCGAGCGGCTTCTGACGGGTTCAGCGGGTCCACCGCCTGTTGCCCTTCGGTTGGTGGAAGTCGTTGGCCTGGGAAGTGCACGTATACGCATCGCATGAACACGATTTGATTGCCGTGTCAGGACGCAACGTGTTGACGGGCCTTGTTGATCGCAACGATGCGCGCCTTCTTCAGGGCCTCGCCAATGGCGGGACCCTGCAGGCCTTCGGTGGCGATATCGCGCGCGTTGATGGCCAGCGCAGCGGCATGCAGGCGTTGCAGGGTTGCCCGCTGCGGGTAGTCGCTATCTTCAAATCCGAGCCGGCCGCGTTTGTCGCATTCGCAGACCAGGGCCATCTGTGCGATGCGTTCGGGGCGACGGAAACCGTCGCATCGCTGGATCAGCTCGAGCACGGTGGCGTCGCGCAACTCGTCGATGCGATGCACGTTGAGGTGTTCGCGGCAGACCGCTTCTGCCAACTGGCGATGGTCGAGCGGAATCTTCAGGCGCTCGCAGAGTTGGGCCAGCGGCTTCAGGCCGCGCTGCTCATGCATGATGTGGCGCGGCAGTTCGTCGGTCGGAGTCAATGCCTTGCCCAGATCATGGGTGAGGGCGGCGAAGCCGATCAGGTCGTCGCCAGGGGCCAGCTGTGCGGCCATGTCGCTGACCATTTCCTGATGCACGCCGGTATCCACTTCCGGGTGGAACTCGGCGCGTTGCGGTACGCCGTACAGCGCGTCCACCTCTGGCAGGATCACCGCCAACGCGCCGGTGTCGTGCAGGCAGCGCAGGAAGGCGGAGGGTTGTTTCATGGTCAGGCTGCGACGCAGTTCCTGCCAGATGCGTTCCGGCACCAAAGCATCGAGTTCACCGCTGGCGGCCATATCGCGCATCAATGCGGCGGTTTCCGGTGCCAGGGTAAAACCGAGTGGGGCGAAGCGGGCCATGAAGCGAGCCGCACGCAGTACCCGCAGCGGGTCTTCGACGAAGGCCGGGCCGACATGGCGCAGCACACGTTGTTCGATGTCGCGAACGCCGCCCCAGGGATCGACCAGCTCACCGGTTTCCTCATCGCGGGCGATGGCATTGATGGTGAAGTCGCGGCGCTGCAGATCCTCTTCCAGCGACACCGACGGATCGGCATCGACCACAAAGCCGCGATAACCGCGGCCGGATTTGCGCTCGGTGCGCGCCAGTGCGTATTCCTCACCGGTGAGCGGATGCAGGAATACCGGGAAATCCTTGCCCACGGCCTTGAAGCCGTCCGCTTCCATCTGCGCTTGCGTGGCACCGACCACCACCCAGTCACGGTCACCGGCCTGCAGGCCGAGCAGGGAATCGCGGACAGCGCCGCCGACGAGATAAGTCTTCATGCAGCCATGATAAGTCGGATGGCCGGTTGCGCATGTAGTGGGGGGGGCCGGGGGGGGGGGGGGGGTTGGGGGGCGGGAGACGCCGGGGGAGGGGGGGGCGGACGCGTTTATCGGGTGGTGGGGGGTGGGGAGGGCGTGGGGGG
>NZ_JBRRDY010000058.1:0-12815 GCF_056759935.1 Stenotrophomonas sp. STEN035 | reverse complement strand
GCAGGAAACCGATGATCTGTTCTTCGGAAAAGCGTTTCTTCACGTCCAATCTCCTGGTCAGGTGGGATTGGACTCCAATTCGCCGTGCTACTCAAAACCGGGGGGACGTCGCCGCCGCCAAGCCCGGTGACGGCAATCCGGACAACTGGGAGTTCTTTGGCCGCAATGCCGCCGGCACCCGCTTCGCCCCGTACGCGCAGATCACCCGCGACAACGTGGACCAACTGCAGGTGGCCTGGACCTACCACACCGGCCGCCGCACCTCGGTAGGCGTGGACGAGAACACCCCGCTGCAGATCGGCGCCACCCTGTACTCCTGCACCCCTGAGAACAAAGTGGCCGCCATTGATGGCGACACCGGCAAGGCGATCTGGAGCTTCGACCCCAAGGCCCGCACCGCCGAGCACGTGACCTGCCGTGGCGTGGGCTACTACGACATCGACAAGGACCGCAGCCTGGAAGCCGCCGCCAAGGCCGCCTACACCGACACGGTGTGCCGCCAGCGCATCCTGGTGTCCACCGTGGACGCCCGCCTGTTCGCGCTTGATGCGCAGACCGGCAGCCTGTGCCTGGGCTTCGGCAGCGACGGCTATGTCGACCTGAAGCCGCAGATGGGCCCCACCGAGGACAGCAAGCGCTACCACCCGACCTCGATCCCGGTGGTGATGGGCCACCTGGCGGTGATCGGCGGCTGGGTGCGCGACATCATGGAGGGTGAGCCCTCCGGCGTGGTGCGCGCCTTCGACGTGCGCGACGGCACGCTGGCCTGGGCCTGGGACGTGGGCAAGCCCGATGATCTGGCCCAGCCTGGGCAGGATTTCGAGCTGGCCACCCCCAATGTGTGGACCATCCCCACCTACGACCACGAACTGAACCTGGTCTACCTGCCCACCGGCAACGGTCCGCCCGATTACTGGGGCGGTGAGCGCAATGCAGTGAAGGAGAAGTTCGGCTCCTCGGTGGTGGCGCTGGACGCCAGCACCGGCAAGCTGCGCTGGAGCCAGCAGCTGGTGCACCACGACGTGTGGGACTACGACGTGCCCTCGCAGCCGGTGCTGTATGACGTGACCAATGCGCAGGGCCAGAAGGTGCCGGCGCTGATCCAGACCACCAAGACCGGCCACATCTTCGTGATGGACCGCCGCACCGGCGCCTTCGTCACCGAGGTCAAGGAAACCCCGGTGCCGACCAGCCCGCAGGCCCAGGGCGAGCGCCTGTCGCCGACCCAACCGCTGTCGGTGGGCATGCCGGTGATCGGTGCCGAGCCGCTGACTGAAAGCTCGATGTGGGGCGTGAGCCCGTTCGACCAGCTCTACTGCCGCATCAAGTTCAAGGACTCGCACTACCAGGGCTTGTTCACCCCGCCCACCGAGCAGCCCTACATCGAATGGCCGAGCCTGCTGGGCGGCATGAACTGGGGCGGCATCTCGATTGATGAAACGCGCAACCTGATGTTCGTCAACGACATGCGCATGGCGCTGCGGATGTCGCTGGTGACCCGTGAGGAAGCCAGGAAATACAAGATATCCACCGACGAAGTGCCCGGCTTCATGGGCACCATCCGTCCGCAGCTGGCCGGCCCCTATGGCGGCGTCAAGATCGACATCCTGCAGTCGCCGCTGGGCGTGCCCTGCCCGACCCCGCCGTTCGGCACCATGAGCGCGATCGACCTGACCAGCAAGCAGCTGGTCTGGCAGGTGCCGCTGGGCACCGTGCAGGACACCGGTCCGCTGGGCATCAAAACCCACCTGCCTATGCCGATCGGCATGCCGACCCTGGGTGGCCCCACCGCCACCGCATCGGGCCTGGTGTTCTTCGCCGGCAGCCAGGACTACTACCTGCGTGCGCTGGACGCGGACACCGGCAAGGAAGTGTGGAAGGTGCGTCTGCCGGTAGGCGCGGTGGCTGCGCCACTGGTCTATGTGTCACCGAAGACCGGCAAGCAGTACGTGGTGATCTCGGCCGGCGGCGCCAGCCATTCGCCGGATGTCGGCGACTATCTGATTGCCTACGCGCTGCCAGACAGGAAGTAAGCCGCACGGCGGTAATGGATGCGAGAGTCCCGGTTAACCCCGGGACTCTTGTACTGCCAAGGTGCAAAGTTGGAGCTCTCGTTCTCAGACGAATTAGCGATCAATATCCGAATAGCCAAGGGTAAGAGGTTGGTCCTGACGGAAGGATAGGATGTAGGAACTCAGTGGCTTTGACCGACTGAAACCCGTCGAGCTCTGGCGGTACCAAAGATTGGAAGTATCTAGGCTGGCTTGGATACTGAATGCAAGAAGTTATAAAGTATCTGCGTTATCTTCACTGACATTGAACTACTCACTATTCTTTAAGAAGTGTAGGTTACTCAAATTTCCCACGCAGCCAACGGCAGCATCGCATGCGCGCAATGCTAGGTCGTCTATATCCATCTCTTGGCTCAAAATATTCGAGTCGGGCCGAACTGAGGTCGCCTGAGTACTGAGCTCTCGAATAGCCTCCAACTGCTTTATACGAGCCTCTGGTGACAAGCTGGGGGCTGTCTTCTCAAACGTCTCTACCATCGTTTTCAATCGCAGGAATGGCAGCTAATTCATTTTATCTATCCAGGTGTCTAGCGTTTCGTAGGTTGGACTGTTACTTAAAATCAATACAGGTTAAAGGGGGCGTCTAAGATCAGGGCTGTCGGCTAGACTTTCGCGATATTTATTTGCGTCTTCTTCGGTCAGTCCGTAGGTCTGATACGTAATCCCGCCATAAGTCATCGCTCAGTTCGAGTCTATTGCTGCGATGGATGATCTGATCGTGTTCCAATGCGCTCACTTTTATTGGAGGTTCAGCTTTGACACTGCCAGGATCAAGTGCGTTCTGCATGGCGACCGATACCCAATTCTTGTGGGTAAGGAAAATCGCGGTATATATCTTGTCCACCAAGAGTGGTTGATACGTCTCGGCGAACTCTTGGAGTGTAAGGCTCACCTGATGAGTTACATCTCCATTGGTGCGAAATGCGGTGGCTATGCCGATACCCTTCGCGTCAGCCATCTGTCGTAGTTCTGAATAACTAGGTAAGGCGTTCATTCGTCCTCCGGAAAACACGAAATTACCGGGCAAGCCCAGTCCGCGTCTCATTATCACGTTAAGGTGGGTGAGCGTTCGTAAATTGGTAGATATGGATGATAGAGTAAGCCGATGGGTATGAAAGCTCAGCGATAGTAAGCCAATTCTACGGTGAGCGCTCCAATACCGTGGTCTCGCTTCTGGCGCTTGAAAGTCTCGGATTTTTGTCCTGAGTGGAGTTCCTGGGATTACGGCGGTGTCCGCACGCAACGGCACCAGCAATACTCGGTAGGCTTACGAATTCATCGATGGACATCGGGACGAATTCAGCAACCAGATGATGTGTCGCCTGCTCGGGGTTACTCGAGCTGGCTACTACGCATGGCGTGAGTACCCCGTTTCCGATCGAGCACAAGATGCGCGGCTGCTTCGCTTGATGGGTTCATCGTTTACCGCCAGCCACTGAGTTTATGGCGTCTCCCTGGGGAGGGGGGGGGCTCGACGTAAGAGAGCACGGGGAGGCATGCAGCAAACATCGGGTCGATTGATGCAGGAGAGCGGGTTGCACGCGCTATCTGGCTACCGCATACGGCATATCCCCGTTCAGAGGTCTCATCACTTGATCCCCAATTTGCTCCAGCGTCAGTTCACAGTGTCGCGCTCGGCCAAACCCTCGCGGCTGAAATCATTACGTTGAACGTCCGGAACCGTCGCCCATCCCAAAGCACGTGGGACATGAAGTCGATCGACCTGCTGCGGTTGATCTCCTCACCGGCAACCAACGGCATCGGGTGAGATAAGGGACTGACAGAGGAACTAGAGAAGCAGTACCTGAAGATGAGCCATGCTGCACCAATGAGGTCGCGCCGCCATTGTCTTGGTTGGCACCGTTACGGAGAGCGGGGGCGAACGACCAGAGTAGAGACGTCATACGATGTTGATTCCCATGTCTGGTGCTACTAGCGTATGACGTTCCTGCGTTATTCGGTCTTATGAGTACTCATCTGCCTCATCAGTATCATCACGCCTTGGAAGCGGGTCAGCTCTATCTCGTCAGTGACGGCTTTCATATACAAAGATGGATCTTCCAAGACCCTTA
Source organism: Stenotrophomonas sp. STEN035 (assembly GCF_056759935.1). Lineage (NCBI taxonomy): Bacteria > Pseudomonadati > Pseudomonadota > Gammaproteobacteria > Lysobacterales > Lysobacteraceae > Stenotrophomonas > Stenotrophomonas sp. STEN035. Next base: position 8,671 of record NZ_JBRRDY010000058.1, on the reverse strand, counting down.
GAACTGTGATCCTCCCACCGTTCGCACCTAGCTTCTCGACTTCGGCTTCGTAAATACATAGCGTTGTCCATGAGCGCCAGCAACGTAGTGTTTGGCCATAGAGCCAGAACATCCAACGATCATCGATGTCTCTAGGCCAGATGCCCTCGCGAAGGCAAGTCAGCTCAGAATGAGAAAATCGTACGTCGCATGGAATTAGTCGGCGAACGCCGTTTAGTGGCTGAAGCTCGAGCTTCCAGGAATCAATCGGGCCGTCCATGTCTGCACCAGAAGCTGTGAATGCGGTTATCGTCTTCGAGCTGCGCCCGGTCCGGTAGGGAGGGCGCATGTTTACCATAGATCGAAATGGGCCGAGAGAAAACAGGCCTATTAATCTCTTACGATCAATTCCGATTCTTCTTCGGAAGATTCTACCTTAATGAAGCACTGGCGCTTCCATCTTCTTGTTGATCGGCCAAAAGTGGAGTTATGCAGCCAATCCCAGCTTCTGCATTGGCGTGATGTCGCCGGGCGGCAGGTTGGTGCGCTCCTGAACCGATTACGGAAGGCATGAAGCTGATGGGGCATAAGGCTGTGGCGATGTTGATGTACTACGTTCATGCCGAGGAGGAGCCGGTACGGGAAGCAGCCGAGCTGGTGGCAAGAGCCGGCGCCAACCCATCACGGCTGCGCGGAACCGCCCGTTGCAAGCGGCTGCGACACCATGATTGAGCCCGCTTGGGCCAACTCACATCCGTCGGCCCAAGGGCCCAGCCAAGGCATCCGCAACATCACTCATGCTGAACTATTAACAATGGTGCTCCCATCAGTCATAAAGATGTCAAGCAGGTGAACTAGCGTCAGTGAGTGCATTGATTTTTTGGGAGTGCCGGAGTGTCTTTGCATTGCGCCCCAGTCAATATCCCTTACGCATCCGAAGGAGAGATTCCGGTTGCCCAGTATATGCGGATGTCGACGGAACATCAGCGCTATTCGACTGAGAATCAGGCAGCAGCTATTGCAAGCTACGCGGCCGCGCACGGAATGCGTGTCGTGCGGACATATGAGGATTCCGGGAAAAGCGGGCTCAGTCTGAAGGGGCGGATCGCGCTTCAGGCGCTATTGAAAGATGTGCAGCACCCGTCTCCGGGGTTCCAGGCTATCTTAGTCTACGATGTTAGTCGCTGGGGACGATTTCCGGATCCGGATGAGGCGGCCTCCTATGTGCATACGTGCAAGCGTCACGGTGTTCCAGTTATTTACTGTGCGGAGTCATTCAGTAATGATGGGTCGCTCTCCTCGACAGTTATGATTGGTCTAAAACGTAGCATGGCTGCTGAGTATAGCCGGGAGCTATCTGATAAAGTATTCAAGGGTGCTTGTAACATTGTTCGTCATGGCTATCGTCAGGGAGGCTGTCCAGGCTACGGGCTCCGTCGGCAGCTCATGGATGAGCAGCAGCAATCGAAAGGACTCCTCCGTCGAGGGGAGAAGAAAAGCATTCAGACTGACCGAGTAATCTTGGTTCCTGGTCCCTCAGATGAGATTGATACGATTCTCCGTATCTATCGATTGTTCATCGACCAAAGTATGCCTGAGCGGGTGATAGCTTCCATATTAAACAGAGAAGGGACGCTAAACGAAAGAGGGGCTCCTTGGACCCGGGCTACGATTCACCAGGTTCTTGCCAATGAGAAGTACATTGGTCATAACGTCTACAATCGAACATCTTTTAAGTTAAAACTGCGGCACGTGCATAACCCTCCAGAATCGTGGATTAGAAAATCACATGCATTTGAGGCTGTTGTGCCATTAGATCTGTTTAGACGAGCCCAGGATATTATTGCTGCGCGTTCAGCTCATTGGGGTGACGCACGGATGCTCGATGCGCTGCGGGAGGTTCTCCAAAAGCACGGGATGCTTTCTGGAATATTGATTGATGAGCAGGAGAATATTCCTTCAAGCAGCGCCTTCCGCTATAGGTTTGGAAGTCTACTTCGAGTATATAGCTTGGTAGGATATTCCCCGAAGCGGGACTATGCGTATCTAGAGATCAATAGGGCACTTCGTCTTCGGCATCCGGAGACTGTGCAGTCTGTTGCGGATGGTGTAGCTCAACAGGGGGGGTGGCTAGCACCCTGCGAAGAGACGGGCTTGCATTGGTTGAACGGGGAGCTGTTGATCTCACTGGTAATCGTTCGGTGCAGGGTTACGTCGGGCGGATCAAGGCGATGGAGAATCCGGTTAGATGCAAGTCTGAAGCCTGATCTGACCGTGGTTGTCCGAATGGATTCCGATAATCATCGTCCATATGACTACTATGTCCTGCCCGCAATCGATTTCGGTAGAGATGGAGTCGTTCTCGCGGACAACAATGACTTCTCCCTGGATGCGTATCGAATGGATTCTTTGGACGAGTTTTTTGTACTGGCCGGTAGGGTTGCACTTTAGGAGGTTGCATGGTCGCTAGGCGGACAACAGTGCAGATGATCCCTCTCAACGACATTCATGTGGCGAATCCTCGTGTGCGTAACCAACGCATTCACCGCGCGATCATAAAGAGTATTGAAGCCATTGGCTTAAAGCGTCCAATAAGCGTGAGGCCGGCGGCACCCGATGAATCGGCACAGCCCTACGCCTTGATATGTGGGCAGGGACGGTTGGAGGCCTACAAGGTGCTTGGTTTTACTGAGATTCCAGCGCTCATTCTGGACGTTGATGAGCACTTGGGGCATGTCATGAGTATCGTTGAAAATCTCGCGCGAAGAACGCCCAAAGCTGCGGAGACTATGGAGCAGATTCAGGTGCTACGAGAGCGTGGTTATTCCGACGGAGAGATCGGCAGAAAGCTCGGATGCACGACCTCTTGGGTCAACAGTGTTGCCAATCTGATGGGGAGAGGTGAGCGGCGTCTTCTGGCAGCAGTGGAGGCGGGGCATATCTCGCTGGCACTCGCTGTTAGCATCTCTCGTGCTAGCGATAGTGAGGCTCAGCAGCTGCTGATGGATGCCTATGAGAGTGGTGATTTGAAGGGGAAAAAGGTCACCACCGTACGCAAGATACTTGCGAATAGGGCAAGAAGTGGTCGAAAGGGAGCTGGGGGCTGTGTTAGTGGTAGCCCGCGACGGAAACTCACACCAGAGGATCTAGCAAAATTGTACAAGCGCGATGTGGAGGCGCATCAGCGAATTCAGAAAAAGGCGGAGTTCACCCAGCAATCGGTGCTCCTCGCAAGGCAGGTTTTCAAGGAGCTGTTAGCTTTACGGGAGTTTTGTGATCTTCTCCATAAAGAGGGGCTGTGCAGTCTCCCCCAGCCTCTGGCTGATCTACTCCCATCTAGAGCCTCTAAGCAATGAGTGGGAATAAAGTCGTCGGTGCTCGTCTGGGCTTTGAAAAGGAGTGCGTGAGCATTCCAATCGTCCAGATACATATGCCTGTGACCATTCCATTGGGAACAAAAAGCTCTGCCAAGTACAGACAGATTCTGAGCTCAGTTAGATCGATTGGCTTAGTTGAGCCCCTCGTTGTTTCGTTAGATCGTGCGACAACTGGTCGATTCCTGGTTCTCGACGGGCGAGTAAGATTGGAGGCCCTCAAGGATCTGGGAATTGTCGAAGCTCCGTGCCTGATTGCAACAGATGATGAGGGCTATACGTATAACAAACAGGTCAATCGACTCTCTGTAGTACAAGAGCACAAGATGATCCTTCGAGCCGTTGATAGAGGTGTATCAGTCGATCAGCTGTCCAGTGCTCTCAACATATCAACTGCGTCAATCGGAGCAAAGTTCAGACTTCTCGATGGCATATGTGAAGAGGTGGTCTCAGTACTGGCAGACAAGCCCGCTCCGGCAGGAGTATTTAGATTGCTAAGGAAAATGAAAGCTTTCCGGCAAATTGATGCAGCGCAGACGATGATCAATCTTGGAGACTACTCGATAAAGCTAGCCGCCGCCCTGCTTCAGAGTACCGCGGCTGATCAACTGGTATCGCTACCGACGTCACCATCTGCTTCAGGTCCATCCGTTGAAGCCTTACAGCGTCTTGAAAGGGAGCTGTCCGCGCTGCAGGCAGATACGAAACTGCTTGAGGAGGACTATGGACCGGCTAGTCTTCAGCTGGCGATAATCAAGAACTATATAAGCAGCATAGTGCTCAACAATGCGGTCGTGGTTGGTTGGCTCGCTAAAAACTGGCCAGACCATCTAGCGCAGTTGCAACGAATTGCGGACATCCGTCATTTGAGCGATGGCTAGATGATGTGATGAGAGCCTAGTTGAATAGCGCCAAAGCGAAACTGCCCCTGGATGAAACCGTGTGCAGGCAGCAAGTGCGAGAGGCGCCAGCTTAGGAGAAAGGATGGATTCTCTTCCCGGCTTTAGGGGTGTTGTATCCGGATATGTAAGGCGCTTAGGATGCCGTATGTTCGGATGACAGGCAAACGGGAGAGTGATGAACAGAATGGTCATGGTACTGGAAGGTCCCACGGGGGAAATTCGAAATGTGACGCCTTGTCAAGCATCACTTGAGTTAGATCAAAGAGCAAGAAGGGCACCCCGGATGACTGTTTTGTCGCGGTTGACCAAGTTGGTAGATGAGGCCGGAAACATCGCGGAGCGGGCAGATCAGGAGACTTTTTCCTATCGCTTTTCTGATTGTGATGATATCTGGGTTTTAAAGATTGGCTAATGTGAAGCTGAAGCAGAAGAAATCGAAACACATGGCAGTGGAAGCATGGACGCTAGAAGTTGCTTTCGATTTGTTGTGGTGTTGATTCTTCGGCGGCCGTGTATAGTTCCCAGGATTTGCTGGACAGAGCTAGCTCCTGTTGGGGATAGCATTGGGGCACGGTCATGTCTGCAGGCAAGATCACCAACAAGACTCGGCAAGCCTACAAATTCATCGATGCGCATCGAGACGAATTCAGCATCCAGATGATGTGCCGCCTGCTTGGGGTTGCTCGGGCCGGCTACTACGCATGGCGTGAACATCCGATTTCCAATCGAGTGCAAGAAAAGGCACGGTTGCTTCGCTTTATACGAGCCTGGGTTACCGCCAGCCACGGAACTTATGGCGCATCCAGGGTGCTTCTCGGCCTGAGGGAGCACGAGGAGACATGCAGCAAGCATCGGGTTGCTCGCTTGATGCGGGTGAGCGGATTGCACGCGCTGCATGGCTATCGCCTACGGCACATCCCCGCGTCAAAATCTCACGTCTTGATCCCCAATTTAATCCAGCGTCTGTTCACCGTACCGCGCCCGAACGAGGCATGGGTGACGGATATCACCTACATCGCACCTGGCAGGGTTGGCTATCTCTGGCGGTTGTTTTGGATCTTTTCTCACGCAGGTTTGGTGGCTGGGCTGTCAGGCCAACGATTCATCGCGAACTTGTTCTGGGTGCCGTGATGAAAGCCGTGCGCAGCCGATGTCGTCGCAAAACCCTGATTCACTCGGATCAAGGCTCGCAAGACGGAGGCGATGCATGGCAGCGTTTCTGCAAAGACAACTACCTTGAGCCAAGCATGAGCAGACGTGCCAACTGCTGGGACAACGCGGCAGCTGAGTCCTTCTTCAGCAGTTCAAAAAAGAACAGATCAAGACGCGCATCTACGCAAATCGTGACATGGCGACCTAGGACATATCCGAATACATCGATGGGTTTTACAATCCAAAACGCCACCACAGCCATCTGGGCGGAGTCAGTCCTGAAGAGTTCGAGGCAGCGCATCGCCACCCTCGATCAGGTGTCCACCAAAGACTGGGAATTCCAATCCGCCGAAAGGCAGTCTCACGAGATATTGGAAGTGCTCTCGCTAGTTTCCGCAGATCTAATGATCGCCCAAACTTGTTGGGTAGTGCGGTCGAGGCGATCCAGTACTTGGCATTCGTCGGGCGTCCCATTCGCCGCGGCCGCTATCTCAGCAATCATGTCAGCAAGCTGCCGTAATTTCTTTTGCCTTAGATCTGGGGAGAGCAATCGAATCGACATTGCTAGGTCCTGAGTCTCGTGATCAAGGTAGATGTGCAGCCGATCGCAATCACTGAACATCGGTATCTCCCGTTAGTGGCAGGGAAGTCATCGGTCTTACGTTAGAACGATAGGGTCTCGGTTAATACAGTGTTTCGCGCAGCGTTTATGTCTAAGCTTATGCCAGACAGGCGCATCGTACATACCGTGATTTGAGTCACCATTGCTGAGTGCGCCTTCTTGCTATGCTGTCGGCGTGGCACCCCCCCCCTGTGTGCCACGTGAAAGGCCCGCTGGCAAAGAGCCAGCGGGCCTTTTTGTTTGACTATGACTTCCGCCCGGTACTTGGCCGGACTACGCTAAAGCTCGATACAGGAGGTTTATCAGTAGCTTGGGCGAGTTCAACATATGCCAGCCTGAACCGGTCCTCCCCGCGCCCGTTTCTAAGCGCTCTTGGAGCCGGGGCGTTCTCAGCGGCACCTGTCGCGAACTGGCAAGGCTAGTATGGCATCGGCCGCCCTGGAGCGGGCGCTGATTGCGCGCTACGGAACGCTGGGCCGAGTGCGGCAGCCGTTCCTGCTGTGCTCGGATACCGACTTTGGTTCTCACTAGGTCGTGATTACACCCGGCTGGTAAGCAGCTACGGCTTGAAACAGGAGTTCATCACCCGCACTGCCCACAGCAGAACAGGATGGTAGAGCGGATGATCCGGACATTGAAAGAGCAATGCGTGCATCGGCACCGCTTCGAAAGCCAAGCCCACGCCCTGTGGGTGGTTGCTGACCGGATCGCCTTCTACAACCAACCGCGCCCACACCAAGCGCTGAAGATGATGACCACGGGCGCGGCTTACGCCGATGCACTGATCCAATGATCGGAGCAGAAATCAGTAGATGGCTATAGCTTTGCATCGAATTCCGTCGAGCTCACAGGTGGAGTGGCGTTGACGTTTACACGGGTCTAGTAGAGAATTCACTTCGTTATGGGGAGTAGTACCGCAGCCCGGTTCGCCGGGCTTTTTTATGGATGCAGCCTTCTCAGGTCATGTAGAACGCGCATGTGAGGTATTCCCTCTGATCACTCGTTCGCATTGCTCGATAATCCCCGCGTAAGCGTGGGCCTTAAGAAGTAGTGCATCGACTAACGCTACTATCTCCGTACCGTCGGATTGATCCTTCGCAACATGGACAATGTGATTGGCGAGTTTATCCATGGCTTGAAGAGCTCGGATGCGATCTTCCGGTGACATGAGATGGGCCCTTGAGACTAGGTCGGTAGCAGATATTTCCAACTGTTCTCGTAGCGCTAAGTAGGTCATAAGACTGTCCAGATTGTCTCCTTCGTGAAAGTATGCTTCAGGACAATGAGAAGCGCGTGAAGATGGTTCGAGAGAAGGTGTCGTCTTAGTTGAATGGCCAAGGATCCCTACGGATAGGCGCTCTGTCGTTTTACTTGGGTTGCTTGGCGCCACTATAATGACCGGCCCGCCATACAGGTGGGGGCCAGTCCCTCTCTCACCGGGGAGGGACTCCGCGCTGCGAGCCCAAACTCCGGCGCCGCCGGCCACGTAGTTCCAAAGCCTACGTGTGTGACGCCTTTTGAGCTCGTCGTGAACCGGCACTTTCTACTTAACTAGAGTCACGATTATGGTTTTTTGATCTGGTCAGATGGGGAGTGACCCATCTGAAAACCTGCTCAGGTGTTAGTTTTCCCAAAGGAGACACCGATGAGCGAAATGATGGAAGAAGAGATCAAGCGCTGGACCGCCCGGCGCAAGTCGGCGCTGGTACTTGAGATCATACAGGGCAAGACGACGGTAGCTACTGCAAGCCGTCAGTTCGACCTGACTCCAGCCGAGATCGAAAGCTGCGTCGGGGATGGTGAGCGCGGCATGGAGAACGCGCTGCGGGCCAAGTCCGAGGACGTGCGCGAGCAGTACGAGCGCCAACTCAAGGGCCTGCAGGAGGCCTACGGCGAGGCGATGTTGGAGATCCGCGCCCGAAAAAAGCTGGCGTCCTTGCTGGGAAAGAACGAGAGCTGATGTGCTCGGTCCAGCAGGGCCTGAAAGACGAAGGTGTTGACGTTCCAATGACCAAGCGGTGTCGGTGGTTTGAGGTGGCCCGCCGCACGACGTACTACAAGCTCGCCCGGGCGTCGGCGAAGGTCAACCCCGAACTGGCCGCGCCGATCAAGGAAATGATCGAGGCCGAGTCGTCGTTTGGCTACCGCACCGTGGCCGCGTTGTTGGGCGTGAACAAGAACACGGTGCAGCGCATCTTCCAGCTCAAGGGCTGGCAGGTCCGCAAGCGGGCGCTGGGGCAGCGGCCGAGGATCGAAGCCAAGGTGCCCCCCCCCCGAACTTCCGGACCAGCGTTGGGCCACGGACGTGTGCTGTGTATGGGGAGGGAAAGACGGGTCGCTCAGCATGGCGCTGGTGATCGATTGCCATACCCAGCAACTGTTGGGTTGGCACCTGTCACAGACGGCAAGGCCAGCATCACCTCCGCCACGTGGGGGCAGGTGCTGAGTACGCGCTCATTATTGGACTCTGGGCGTCACCCGGCCCTTAGCCGACGTCCGTAGCGAGCAGGCACGTCTTGAGCGACTGCTGTGAAGCTTTCGTTTAACGGTCGGTCGCGTTGCGCCGTTCCCGATACCACGCTCCGAACTGTCCGTTGTGCATGAATCGACGCAACTCGAATTGTCCCGACTCGTGAATGACG